>CADEGB010000216.1 GCA_902826755.1 uncultured Gemmatimonadota bacterium | reverse complement strand
GTCGATCGTCCGCCCGGTCAGGGTGAACCCGTTCTCCTGGACACTCTGCAGCGACGCCCGGCCGATCAACTGACCACCCTGGGTCTTGCCGGAGTCGAGCCAGAGTGAGTCGGCCAGGCCCTTGAGGTCTTCCCGATCGATCTGCACGGAGCCCCCGGCGTAAATGGCCTCGTTACCCTGGGTCACCACTTTGTTCCCGATGATGACGTACGGCGGTTGGGGCCGGCCGGCGGAGTCGGTCACCACGTAGGTCACCGTCGGCCGGTTGTAGCCGATGACTTCGAGCACATCGCGGAGTCCCTTGACCGGGCGGAGATAGTCGACCCGGGAGCCCTTGATCGTCGAGCCGGTCTTGAGGTCGCGGTGTTCGACGTTGCCCTGCGCCTCGAACCGCTCGCCGTCCTTGACGTACGTGCCGAAGTCGGTGTCGAGGGCCGTGGTCGAGTCGCGATACTTGACTCGGTTGCCCTGGGAGATGAACTGCCAGATGGAGCCACCGAACGAGGCCATACTGTCGGCGTAGATATGAATGTTGCGACCCCGGCACTGCACGTGGACGTTGCCGCCGAGATACATGTTCTCCTGGCCCGGCGTGGGAGTGGTCCGGACGCCCTGGCGGTCGACGTTGACGATGTCGATGACGCACCGCTCCCGATCGGGCACCCGCCGACGCGCCTGGGCGGCCCCGATGGTCGCGAACGCGGCCAGGACGCCGAGGGACAGGAGGATCGGCCGGATCACGTCACTTCTCCGTCAGCGGGAAGCCGGGGCCCCGCTGGCGTGCCTTCGGTTGATCGACGATGACGTTGCGGAACTCGAGATCGGACGTGAAGCGGGTCCCGGTCAGCCGCTCGGTGGGTGACTGGTAGACGAACACGGTGTCGCTCCGGAGTTGGAGCGACGATTTGTCGTAGATCAGGTGCGGGGTGTCGAGCCGGCGGCCATCGTTCGAAATCACCTTGACGTTGCCGCGGGCATCGAGCGACCCGAGGGTCAGCTGGTAGTCGCCCTGATCGGCGGTCAGGACCGAGGTCTGCTGGCCGTTCTCGAAGAACGTGACCTTGAGCCTCCGGAGGTCCATCCGCTGGGCGCTTTGGTACACGAACGCCGTTTCGGCGGTGACGTAGCCGGTCCGGACGCCCTCGTCGAGCATGTTGGTGCTCATCGCGATCATCTTCTGATCGGCGCTGTCGGCCACCGGCGCGGATTGGGTGACCCGAATCCCGGCCGGCCGGCATGCGCCGAGGGCAAGCAGCACGCCGAGGCCCGTCAGCGTCGCCCTCATACCGCTCCCGCCCGCATCAGATCGTGGAGGTGGACCACGCCGACGAGGCGGCGGTCGGCATCGAGCACCGGCAGCGCCATGATGCCATGCCGCTGCATCAGGCCGACCGCGGCGGCGGCCAGATCGTCGGCGGTGACGGTCTTCGGGGCGGCCGACATGACGCGATCGACGGCGATGGCGAGGTAGTCCGGTTCCCGCTCGGCCAGGCGAGAGAGGTCGCCGGCGGTGACGACGCCGATGACGGATCGCTGGTCCGTCACGATCGCGAGTCCACGTTGATGGGCGAGCAACTCGACCGCCCGACCCATCGGATCCGTGGCGGCCAGGGTGGCCCCCGCGGGCATCATGACGTCCCGGACCCGGAGCAGGAGTCGGCGTCCGAGCCGTCCGCCCGGGTGGAGCGAGGCGAAGGCGTCGCGGGAAAATCCCTTTTCCTCGAGGAGCGCCACCGCCAAGGCATCGCCAAGGGCGAGGGCCACCGTGGTGCTGGCGGTCGGCGCGAGATCGTGTGGGCACGCCTCCTCGGTGACCCCGCCGTCGAGCGCCACCCGGGCCGCCCGGGCCAGGGTCGAACCCGGTTCACCGGTGATCGCGATGATCGGAACCCCGTGCCGACCGAGCATCTCGACCAGGCCGAAGAGCTCCTCGGTCTCGCCGCTCTTGCTGAGCAGAATGGCCACGTCGCCGGGCCCGACGATGCCGAGATCGCCGTGGAGGCTGTCGACCGGGTGGTGGAATGCGGCAGGGGTGCCAGTGGAGGTGAGGGTGGCGGCGATCTTCCGCGCCACCAGGCCCGACTTCCCGACACCGGACACGATGACCCGGCCGGAGGCGGCCCGGAGGAGTACCACCGCCGCGGTGAATCGGTCGTCGAGCCGGTCGGCGGCGGCTGCCACGGCCTTGGCCTCGAGGGCGAGGACTCGGCGGCCGGCCGCGACGACCCGGGGATCCGTTCCGACGGCGGTCACACGGTCTCCCGGGCCGCCCGGTAGCGGTGGACGGCGTCCGTCCATTCGCCTCGAGCCTTGAGCAGGGCCTCGACCACCTCGCGGACGGCCCCGTGGCCACCGGCACGGGTCGTGGTCCACCGAGCCACCGCCTTGATTTCGTCGACCGCGTTGGCCACGGCAATCGGAAGCCCGACCCGTTCCATGACGCCGAGATCGGCGAGGTCATCGCCCACGTAGGCCACCTCGGCCCAGTCGATCGTCCGATCGGTCAGGATCCCCTCGAGCGCGGGAACCTTTCTGGCGCGAGAGTCCTGGATCAGGATGGGAATCCGCAGTTCCTCGGCCCGGAGCGTCGTCGCTTCGGAGAAGCGCCCGCTCAGCCAGGCCACCTCGATCGGGCCGCCCCGGAGGAGGCCGAGACCAAGGCCGTCCTGGATGTCGAAGCGCTTGAACTCGACCCGGTTGCCGGCCACGGGCCCGAGGTAGATGGCGTTGTCGGTCAGGACGCCGTCGACATCGAGGACGAGGAGGCGGATCCGGCGAGCGAGCGCGGCGTCGATCATGTCAGGCGGCCCGACTTGCGTGCCAGACGGCCACGGCGCGACGGACGAGCGGTTCGAGTTGGTCGAGCGGCCATTGGGTATCGGCGTCGCTCCACGCGGCGGCCGGATCCGGATGGGTTTCGAGAAAGAACCCGTCGGCCCCGGCGGCGGCCGCGGCCACGAGGAGCGCCGGGATGCACTCCCGTGCGCCGCCGCTGGCGCCTTCGACCCCCCGCCCCGGCCGCTGCACCGAGTGGGTCGCGTCGAAGAGCGTCGGCGCCGCCGTGGCGTCCCGCAGTCGCTCGAAGTTCCGCATGTCGACCACCAGATCTCCGTAGCCGAAGAAGGTTCCCCGCTCGGTCACCGCCACCTCGGTGGCGCCCCCGGCCCGCACCTTGGCCACCGCGCCCGCCATCGCGTCCGGGTCCATCCACTGCCCCTTCTTGACGTTCACCGGCTTGCCGGCCCGTCCGCAGGCCACCAGCAGGTCCGTTTGCCGGCTCAGGAACGCCGGCACCTGCAACACATCGACCACCTCAGCCGCGGCTGCGACCTGACCCGTCTCATGGACGTCGGTCAGGATCGGCAGGCCTGTGTTCCGTCGGACCCGGTCGAGCGCCGCGAGTCCGGCTTCGAGTCCGGGCCCCCTGGCCGCGCCGATCCGTGACCGGTTGGCCTTGTCGAAACTCGCCTTGAAGCAGACCGGGATCCCAAGGGAGCGACCCAGGAGGGCGAGCCGTTCGGCCACCCGCAGCAGCGTCTCGTCGGTTTCGACGACGCACGGCCCCGCGATCAGGCTCGGCCCGGCGTCGGTCCGGAACCGCCACTCGGTCACGTCGACGAGCCGGCCATCTGCTGGCGGACGCTCATCGGGGCCTCTCGCTCGCCGAAGGCATGCCGACGGGCCGCGCCGATGAAGGCCGCAAAGAGCGGGTGCGGCCGGGTCGGGCGCGACTTGAGTTCCGGGTGGAACTGACACCCGAGGTACCACGGGTGGTCCGGCAACTCGATGATCTCCACCAGCCCGCCGTCGGGCGATTGGCCGGAGAGCCGGAGCCCGTGTTCGGCGAGGACATCGCGGTAGGAGTTGCTGACTTCCCACCGATGCCGATGGCGCTCGCTGATTTCCGTGGCGCCGTAGGCCGCGACCGCCACGCTCCCGGGGCGGAGCCGCGCCGGGTAGGCGCCGAGCCGCATGGTCCCGCCCAGGTCGCTGACGCTCCGTTGCGAGGCCATCAGCGAGATGATCGGCACCTCGCAGTCGGGCTCGAACTCGGTGCTGTTGGCGTTGAGACGGCAGACGTTGCGGGCAAACTCGATGATGGCGACCTGGAGACCGAGGCAGATGCCGAAGAACGGGAGCCGGTTTTCGCGGGCCCATTTGACGGCTTCGACCATGCCCTCGACGCCCCGGACGCCGAAACCACCCGGCACCAGCAGGCCGTGCATCCCCGCCAGCGCCTGGCCGGCGGCCTTCTGATCGACGAACCGGTCGCTCGACATCCAGTGGATGTCCACGCCGACCTCGTTCGGGATCCCGCCGTGGAGGAGCGCTTCCTGAACTGACTTGTACGCGTCGTGGAGGTCGGTGTACTTGCCGACCACCGCGATCTTGACTCGGGCCGGTGGCTCGAGAATCCGCGTGACGATGCTCCGCCACTCCGTCAGATCGGGCTCGCGGGTTTCGAGGTGGAGGCGTTCGCAGACTTCGCGATCGAGTCCCTGCTCGTGGAACTTGAGCGGGATCTGGTAGATCGACGCGACGTCCGGGCTCTCGACGACGCAGCCGAAATCGACGTTGCAGAAGAGCGCGATCTTCCGCTTGATGTCGGCGCCGAGTGGGTGGTCGCTCCGACAGATCAGCATGTCGGGCTGGATCCCGATCTGCATCAGGTCGCGGACCGAGTGCTGGGTCGGCTTGGTCTTGAGTTCGCCGGCCGCCGCGATCCACGGGACCAGGGTCAGATGCATGAACAGTGCGTTCTCGCGGCCGACCTCCTGGCGGAACTGCCGGATGGCCTCGAGGAACGGGAGCGATTCGATGTCACCGACGGTGCCACCGATTTCGGTGATCACCACGTCGTGACCCGGGGCGCTCCGCCGGATGGCGGCCTTGATCTCGTCGGTGATGTGGGGAATGACCTGCACGGTCGAACCGAGGTACTCGCCTCGCCGTTCCTTGGTGATGACGGTCTGGTAAATCCGGCCCGTGGTGATGTTGTTCTGCTGGGAGAGGGAGCGGTCGATGAACCGTTCGTAGTGGCCGAGGTCCAAGTCGGTTTCGGCGCCATCGTCGGTGACGTAGACCTCGCCATGCTGGAACGGCGACATCGTGCCGGGGTCGACGTTGATGTAGGGGTCGAATTTCTGGAGGGTGACACTCAAGCCCCGTTGGACGAGCAGCCGCCCGAGCGACGCGGCGGCGATGCCTTTGCCGAGCGAGGACACCACGCCGCCCGTCACGAAGATGTACTTGGTGTTCCCTGGCGTCGTCATCGAAAGCCGCCCCCCATGGTGTGTGCGTTCCAGTGCCGCTCGGCCCAAGCCAGATCGTCCGGTGTATCGATGCCCGGCAGCGCCGGCTCAGCGAGCCGCGCGACGCCGATCGAGAGTCCGAGGTCCAGCGCCCGCAACTGCTCCAGCCGTTCCGTGCGTTCGAGGTCGGTCGGCGGTTCGGCCACCCACCGCTCGAGCGCGGACCGGGTGTAGGCGTAGACGCCGAGGTGCTGCCAGCAGGCGGCCGGTTCGACCCCTGGATTCCGAACGAACGGAATCCGCGCGCGCGAGAAGTAGAGGGCCCGCCCCCGCCGGTCGGTCACCACCTTGACCCGGGCGGGATCGAGCGCCGACTCCGCGTCGATCGGGACCGCCGCGGTGCCGACGTCGTCGCCGGCACGAACCCGTTCCACCGAACCGGTGACCGCCGCGAGCGGCAGGAACGGCTCGTCGCCCTGGATGTTCACGATCAGGTCGAAACGGCTGAAGCCGGCTTGGCGAACGACTTCGGCGACGCGATCGGTGCCGGATTCGTGATTGGTGGAAGTCATCATCACGCGCCCCCCGGCACGTTCCACGGCCGCCCGGACCTCCGGTGCGTCGGTGGCGACAACGACTTCGTCGAGAACAGCAATCCCGCGGACCCGCTCCCATACTCGAACCACCAGAGGCTCGCCTCCCAACAGCTGGAGGGGTTTCCTCGTCAGCCGCGTCGAACCCAAACGGGCCGGCACGACACCGAGCACGGGCATCTCCCAAACTAAGAGCGCAGCCGACTCTTGTCAAAAGTCGTGCCGCGCGTCGTTGGGACCAGCCTCTAACCGCTAAACCGATTCAATGCAATGGGTTACAATTGCCCTGCTCAAGTGGCTCCAGAAGGTGCGACCTAACGCTCAGCCGGGAGGAGCCGGCGGGGCTTTGACCTTCGGGGCGTCGGCCGGCTTCGGGGCGGCGGGTGTGGCCACCTTGACCTCGATGGTGCGGGTCGCGGCGTCCGCGGCGGCTTCGGCCGCGGCGGCGGCCCGCTCGCTGGCGGCCTCGACGATCGACTCACGGAGGTCGTTCATCTCGGTCTGGAGGTCGTCCATCTGCTCCTTGAGGGCGTCCCGAGCCGAGTCGGAGGTGGCCCCGGCAAAGAGCCGGGCCAGCACCGCCACGCTGTCCCCGAGCTCACGGAACCGATCCGCTTCGAGCTGGGACGCATGCTCCTGAGCCTCCCGCCCCTGGATCCGACGGGCGACGTCCTTGGGCAGGACCAACGGGACCGACGTGGCCCGGGTCCAGCGGCCATCGGTGGATCGGGTCATCACCACCACCGAGCCGAAGTTCTCCATCGTCTCGTCCACCGTAACGCAGCGGAACGAGCTGTTCTCGTTGAGCCGGGACGGATCTTCGACCGTCAGGTTGCAGTCGCCCAGCTTGGTGAGCACGCTCGGGTCGTTGAGGCGGACCGTGACCTCGACCGATTCGACATGCTCCGGGGTGCTCCGATGGAGCACGACTTTCCGGAACGTCCCGAATTTCGCGCCGTCGAAGTTGAACGGAAGGAATGGAAGCGGGATGGTGAGATCCGCGTTCGATTCGACCGCGCTGACGACATGCTCACGGGTGGAGCGCGCGACGCTGATCCCGGCGTAGCCCACGCCGAAGATGACAGCGGCGGTGATCGCGATCTTGCCCCAGTACCATTTCATGTTCATAAAGACCTCCCCCCGGAGTCTGGCCGGCGGAAACGTTACAAGGTGTAACGTAACACCTGGGCGCTCGGTTTCACAGGCCCTAGCCCCTCGGATGGAACTGCCGATGCACCGACCGAAGGTACTCCCGGTCCACGTGGGTGTAGATCTGGGTGGTCGAGAGGTCCGCGTGACCCAGCATCTCCTGCACAGCCCGGAGATCGGCGCCACCCTCCAGCAGATGGGTGGCGAAGCTGTGCCGAAGGGTGTGGGGGGTGACCCGCTTGGTCAACCGGGCAGCGTCGGCCGCCTTTTTGACCACGCCCCAGGCGCCGACTCGACTGAGGGGAGTACCGCGGGCGTTGAGTAACACCCTCCCCTTGCCGGCCCCTCGGTCGAGGGTTGGTCGGAGGGTATTGAGGTAGACCGCTACGCTGGCCAGCGACTTTCGGCCGATCGGAACGAGTCGCTGCTTATTGCCCTTGCCGATGACCCGGACCAAGCCATCGGCAAGTGCCAGGTCCTCGAGCCGGAGACCGCAGATTTCGGAAACGCGAAGGCCGGCCCCGTAGCCAGTTTCGAGCAGAGCGCGGTCCCGCCATCAAAGCGGGTCGTCGCGGCCGGGGGCTCCCAGCAGACTTTCGTTCTCCTCGACGGGAAGGACCGAAGGCAGCTTGCGCCCTTTCCGCGGGGTCTCTCGTCGATCGCTGGGAGCCTTGGTGAGGATTCCTTCCCCGATGAGAAAGCCGT
>CADEGB010000215.1 GCA_902826755.1 uncultured Gemmatimonadota bacterium | reverse complement strand
CGGAGGCTCCAGACCTCGCTTGGGTTCCTCCTCACCATGGCGGCAATTCAGTTCGTCGCCTCGGTCGGCGGCCCTGCCAGCCGCTGGGCGTTTCCAACCCTGGCGTTAGGTCCCGCCCTGGGTATCCTGGCGATGACCCGGCTCGTCCAGGCCCGCCGCCGACGGCTGGAGCCAGAGGGACGGACCGGATAGGTTCCGGCATGCGGATAGGACCTGGCGGGGCGCTACGGATCGGCGTGGGGGGATGGCTCGTGCTCGTTGCCACCGGGCCGTTGCCCCTCGACGCTCAGACCGTCACCATCACCGCCACCGATCGGATTGCCGGGCGGCCGCTGGTTGGTGCCCTGCTGTCGCTCCGGGACGCCCGGGGTGTTCCGGTTGCCCGATTGCTTGCCGACGCGCGCGGACGCGCCGTGCTCCGACCCCCCGGCCCGGGGCGGTTCGTGGCGAGGGCCGACGCGATCGGCTACCGCGGCGCGGCGTCCGAGCCTTTTGAACTCGCGGCGGGCGCCGCGCATGACGTGGCCATCGGGCTCGACCCGGCCCCGCTCGGCCTCAACGAGTTGGTGGTTGGATCCGAGCGCAAGGCGGTCTGCCGCCTCGATGCGCAAACCGGCGGGGCCACGTCGCGTCTCTGGGACGAGGCCCGGAAGGCCCTCACGAGCACGTCGATCGCGGCCGCCTCGCCCTCGGTCATCCAGATCGCGGGATACGAACGCCGGCTCGATCTCTCCGGAACGATCGTCACCGAAGATCGCTCGGTCCGCCGGACCAGTGCGGTCCGACCCTTCGTGGCGGCCGATCCAGAAGACCTCCATCGGAACGGGTGGGTGCAGACCCGTTCCGACGGCGTCTGGTACTACGGGCCCGACGCCGAACTGCTGCTCTCCGATCAGTTCCTCAACGACCATTGTTTCCGGATCGAGCTGCCCCAGGACGGACTGGTCGGCCTCCGGTTCGAACCCCATCGCGATCGCGACCGGTCGGACGTCCACGGTGCGCTCTGGCTCGACGCCACCACGCTCGAACTGCGGCGGCTCGAGTTCGGCTTCACCGGCGTCACGCTCCCGCCGGAAGCTCGCGGCATCGGCGGGGTCGTCGAATTCACCCGGCACCCGACTGGCGCTTGGTTCGTGCATCGGTGGAACATCCGGATGCCGATGTTCACTCGCCTGCTCAAGGCCGTGGGGTCGCGCGACACCCTGACTGGTTACCGCGAGGCTGGCGGCGACGCCACCCTGATCGCCGCCGGTCGCCCGGTGCGGGCCGGGGCCACCCTGGTCCAGGGCACGGTGTACGATTCCGTCGCGGGCGCGCCGCTCGCGGGTGTCGCGGTGACCCTCGGGGGCACCCGATCCGACACCACCGATCCGGCCGGCCGGTATCAGATCGAATCCGCTGGCGTCGGATCGTACCTCCTCACCTTCGAGCACCCCAGATTCGTGGCGCTCGGTCTTGGGCAGCTTCGATCCGCCGCAACGGTGCGCCGCGGCCAGGTCGCCACGGTCGACGTCGCCACCCCCTCCGCCATGTCGCTGATGCGGACCGCCTGTCCGGCCGATTCCACGGCGGATCTGGGCGTTCTGGTCGGTGTGGTGGTCGACAGCGCCACGGGCGCGCCGAGCGCCGGCGCTCAGGTCACCCTCCGACTCACCGGGCTCTTTTCGGTCCGCTCGACCCCCACCGACGCCCGGTCACCCGGGGGGAGTGGCCTCAAAGTGTCGGTGGTCCAGGATGGCGTGATCTGGGAGGTGACTCCGGCTCCAACCGGCGCCTTCCAGGTGTGCGGCTTGCCCCGGAACCGCCCGCTCCGGGCTCGGGTGGAAGCGCCCGGAAAGCCCGCCCGGGTCATCGATATCCCCGCCGCAACGACGCCCGTTCGGGACCTGATCGTCCGGATTCCCTGAGCCGGGCGTTCCAGCCGCTCCCCGACCAGGCTGGTCGGAATTCTCGGCGGCCGCTACATTGGGCCCCATGCGGATCACCACCTGGACGGAATACAGCCTGATCATCTCGATCCACCTCGCCAAACGCGGTCGCCGCGGGGTCTCACCGGTGGCTGCCCGCGAACTGGCCGAGGTCGAGCGACTGCCGGCCGACTACGTCGAGCAGATTCTCCTCCGGCTCCGTCGAGCCGGGATCGTCGAGAGCGTGAGAGGCGCCAAGGGCGGGTATTTCCTGGCCCGGGAGCCCGGCCAGATCACGATTCGGGACGTCATGGCGGCCTCCGAGCACCAGACATTCGAGATGAACTGCGACGCGCATCCGATCGACGCCGATCGCTGCTCCCCGGGAAGCGCCTGCGCGATTCGTCCGGTCTGGCAGGGGCTCCAGCGCCGGATCGACGACTTCCTCGGCAGCGTCACCCTCACTGAACTCCTCCGCGACGAGCCCGGCCCGGAACTGGTCCCCCTCTCCTCGTCGCCGGCGTCGTCCTGACGCCCGGCGGGGCCTCGTGTCGCTCGGTCCCGACGAACTGATTCGATACGCGCGTCACCTGACCCTGGCCGAGGTCGGGGTGGCCGGGCAGGAACGACTCAAGGCGGCCCGGGTGCTGATCGTCGGGGCAGGGGGGCTCGGATCGCCCGCCGCGCTCTATCTGGCGGCCGCTGGCGTGGGCACCATCGGGATCGTCGACGCCGACCGGGTCGACCTGACCAATCTGCAGCGTCAGATCCTCCATGGTACCGCGGCCGTCGGCCGCGACAAGGTGGCCTCCGCCGAGGACCGACTCCGCGATCTCAATCCGCTGGTGACGGTGGTCCCGCACGCCCTCCGGCTCGACTCGTCCAATGTGGCCGCGGTGCTTGGCGGTTACAATCTCGTCCTCGACGGGAGCGACAACTTCCCGACCCGCTACCTGATCAATGATGCCGCCGTCCGGGCCGGGAAACCGGTGATCTATGGCGCCATCTTCCGATTCGCGGGCCAGGTGTCCGTTCTCGGCGCACCCGGTGGACCCTGCTATCGCTGCCTCTATCCCGACCCGCCCGATCCGCGGCTCGTTCCGAACTGCGCCGAGGCCGGCGTTCTCGGCGTGCTGCCCGGGGTGATCGGGACCCTCCAGGCCACGGAGGCGATCAAATGGCTGCTCGGCATCGGTGAACCGCTGATCGGCCGGTTGCTCGTGTACGACGCGCTCGCCGCGTCCACCACCACCATCGCCGTCCGTCGCGATCGGGGGTGCCCCGCGTGTGGCGAGTCGCCCACCCTGACGGGCCCCATCGACTACGAGGACTTCTGCCGGACGGCAGCCCCGACCGATTCGGGCGCGGCCGAAATCGACCCGCGCGAACTGGCCGCCCGCCGCGCCGAACCCATGGTCCTCCAGATCGTGGACGTCCGGGAACCCTGGGAAGTGGCGCTCGCCCCGTTTCCGGACGCGCGGGTCGTGCCCCTGGCCGATCTCCCGGGTCGGCTTGGTGAACTCGATCCCGCCGTCGAGGTCATCACCGTCTGTCACCTCGGCCAACGATCGCTGGTGGCCCAACGCCTCCTGGTGGCCGCCGGCTTCCGGGCGCGGAGTCTGGTGGGCGGGATCGACGCCTGGGCTGCCCTCGTCGACCCCGCCCTACCTCGATACTGACGCGTCCCGCCTAACGCGCTGTCAGAGATGCCGGACACCGCCGCGGCGCGTCTGCCGCAAGGCGACGACACCTGTGGGCCGCCCCACCAGCCCGCGCCCCGTCCACTGTCACCGTTCCAGTCGGGGCCCCGTCAAACAACCGGACGTCGGGGCACACCGGCGGCAACGCCCCATCCCGCGGCCGGAGCGGTGGTTAGGCGGATTCGCTGCGAAAACCTGCGCGCCCGAATTCAAGGCTTCTTCACGATCTGGCACCTCGCTTGCCCATCCCGGTCGACGGACACTTCACTCGATCGAGGCCAAACCATGTTCGCACCCGTTCGCTTTCGCCGCGTGCTCGCCGCCGTCGCCATGGTGGCGATGACTTCGGCCGGGTGCGCAGGCAATCCCGTCGCGCCCGAGCCCAACCCCGCCGCCCCGCCGGAACTCTCGCTCGTCGGCGATCTCATCGGGACCACCCGAACGGTGCTCAAGAAGACCACGGGGCTCGTCTTCGGCCTGCTCGGCTGCGTGCCGCTCGACCGGGAGGTCTCGTCGCGCTGGGTCGGGCCCTCGGGCGGGACGATTCGCGCCGGCGAGTACGCGCTCGTGGTGCCGGCCGGTGCGCTCGATCGGACCGTCCGGATCACCATGGAGCAGGTCCGCGATACCGTGAACTCGGTCCGGTTCGCGCCGGAAGGACTGCAATTCTCCCGGTCGGCGCGGCTCACGATGAGTTACGACAACTGCCGGCCCGCGCCCCGCGGGCGCGATCACCGGATCGTCTACGTCGACGAAGCGCTCGAGGTGCTCGAGACCCCGGCCTCCCGTGACGACCCCCGCGCCGACGAAGTGTCGGCAGCGATCGATCACTTCTCGCGGTACGCGGTGGCCTGGTAAACCGGGTTCCGGCGTGACGAACCGCGACGATGCGGCCGGACACCGTCCCGAGGACGACGGGGCGGTGGACCGGGCCCGCGCGATCCTGGCGGACGCGATCGAGCTCGAACGGGCGGGGCGCTCGCGCCGTGCCGAGCGGGTCCTGGCGGAGGCGGCGGTCTGGGGACGCCAGGCCGGGAACGGGTCGATCGAGTCGGAGGCGCTGCGGCGCCTCGCCGTCATTCGGCACCACGCCGGTGATGCCGCCGGGGCCCGGCGCCACGCCGCTGCCGCGTTGATCGCCGCCCGCTCGGCGGCGGATCCGACCGCTGAGGCGCACTGCCTCAACGTGCAGGGCGGGGTGGCCCTCGAGCTCGGCGACCTCGACGAGGCGCGGACACTCTTCGAAGCGGCCCGCCGGCTGGCGCGGTCCGACGTGCTGCTGGCCCGGATCGAACAGAACCTCGGGATCATCGCCAACGTCGCCGGTGACCGCGCCACCGCGCTCGAACATTATGGTGGCGCGCTCCAGGCCTTCCGCCGCGCCGGCGACGAGCAGGGCGCCGCGATCTCGCTCCACAACCTGGCCATCCTCAGCGCTGGACGGGGCGCCTTCGAGCTGGCCGAGGAGTATCTCGACCAGGCACTCCGTGGCGCTCGTCAGGTCGGTGATCTTCGGCTGGAAGGACTCTGCGGCTTGAGCCGCGCCGAGGTGTACCTCGCCACCGACCGAGTCGACGCCGCCTGGGATGAGGTCGAGAAAGCCCGGGCCGTTTTTTCCCAACTCGGGTCGCTGATCGAGGAGTCCGAGGTCTATCGCCTCTTCGGCGCCGTCTTTCGTCACCAAGGCCGGGAGGCGATGGCCGAAGCGAACCTGATCGCGGCGTGCGAGCATGCCCGCGTCACCGGCGCGGTCCTGACGGAAGCCGAGAGCTTTCGCGAGCTCGCCCGGCTGCGGCTCGACCAGGGTCGGACCGCCGAGGCCGTCGACGCCTACCAGCGGGCCGGCGCGCTCTTCGATCGAACCGGCGCCCTCGGTGATCGCGCCGCGGTCGACTCCTGCCTCGCGGCGATTCCATGAGCGCCGTCGCCACCACCGCGGGACCAACCGCCCGCGAACTCGCCGACCGGGGCCTCGCGGTCGAGCGCGGGGGCGACGTGGCCGAGGCGATGGCGATCTATCAGCAGGCCATCGCCGCCGCCGAGGCGGCGGACGACGGTGCGACCGTGGCCATTGCTCTCCGCCGCCTGGCGGTGCTGCACCATCACGCCAACGAACCGGAGGAAGCCCGTCGCCTCGCCGACCGGAGCTACCAGGTGGCCCTCGCGCTCGGAGATCCGGTCCTCGCCGCCGAGGCCCAGAACGTCATGGCCGGCTTTTCGCTCGAGCACGGCGAACTCGACGCCGCCCGCGACCGGTATCATCAGGCCGGGGCGCTCGGTGGGGCCGACCCGCTTCTCAAGGGCCGGGTGGAACAGAACCTCGGCATCATCGCCAACGTCCATGGCGACTGGGTCGAGGCGCGCCGCCACTACGAACGGTCGCTCGCCGCGTTCGTGGCCGCCCGGGACGAACGCGGCTGCGCCATCGCCTATCACAACCTCGGGATGGTGAGCGCGGATCATGGCGACTGGGCCGGCGCCGAGCGCTATCTCGACCACAGTCGCGCCGTGGCGGCGCGCCTCGGCGACGTCCGGCTCGAGGGACTGGCTCGCCTCAACGGCGCCGAGGTGCAGTTGGCGCTGGGGCGGGTCGATCGCGGGCTGGCCGACGCCAATGTCGCGCTCCAGGTGTTTACCCAACTGGGCTCCGAACTCGACAAGGCGGACGCCTACCGGGTCATCGGTGCCGGGTACCGCCGGGCCGGGCAGCGTCAACTCGCCTTGGCCCGCCTCGACGACGCCGTCGCCCTGTCCGAACAGACCGGCGCCACGTTGAGCGAGGCCGAGGCCGTTCGGGAACGGGCCCTGCTCCTCCACGACCTTGGCCGCAATCAGGAGGCCCTCCAGAGCCTGACCCGGGCCCATCGCCTCTTCAGTCGCCTCGACGCCCGCCACGAGTTGATCGACGTGGCCACCAAGGTCCGTTCGCTGGAGGACACCTACCTCCACGTGGTCAAGGAGTGGGGTCAGTCGATCGAGTCGAAAGACAGCTACACCTTCGGGCACTGCGAGCGGGTGGCCACCTTCGGGGCCCTCGTGGCCGGGGCCGTCGGCGTCGATGCCATCGGCGACCGGACCATTCGACTCGGCGCCTACCTCCACGACCTCGGCAAGGTCCGGGTTCCCCACGAGATCCTCAACAAGCCCGGTCGCCTGACCGACGACGAGTTTGGGGTCATCAAGAAGCACCCCGAATGGGGCGTCGAAATGCTCGCCGATGTCGAGTTCCCCTGGGACCTCCATCCGATCATCCGCTCGCACCACGAAAAGCTCGACGGGACCGGGTACCCGGACCGGCTGGCGGGAGACGCCATTCCCCTCTCGGCGCAGATCATCTGCGTCGTCGACGTCTGGGACGCGCTCACCACCACCCGTAGTTACCGGGGCGCGCTCGACCTCGACCGAGCTCTTCGGATCATGGAGGAGAGTCGGCACTGGTGGCGGCCAGCGGTCTACACGGCGTTCGTCGAAACCGTGCCGCCGGTGACGGGGTTGGGAGCCGATCGGAACTAGCCGACTTGGGGGGGGAGGGGACCCGGACCGGTCGCCTCGATCGGCTGGGGGCGGCGCCGGAGGGAACGTCCTGCCGAAGACTGCACGGCCCCAAAAGAAATCGGCGGTTGCGTTTCGCAACCGCCGATCAATGCCGAAGGGGGGACTCGAACCCCCACGGGCTTGCGCCCACTGCGCCCTGAACGCAGCGCGTCTACCAGTTCCACCACTTCGGCGGGAGCGCAAAGCTAGAACCACCATGCAGTTATGGCAAGCGCTCCGTTGCAACCCCGGGCCCAACTCCCTATCTTGCTGTGCGAGCAAGACTTATGAGCCGAGGCCCGAAAGCAGCGGAGGATGGCGAGGAGCGGATCCCGGTGGCACGGAATCCGCGGGCTACTTACGACTATCACATCCTCGAAACCCACGAGGCCGGCATCGTCCTTACGGGCACCGAGGTGAAGAGTTTGCGCCAGGGGAAGGCCTCGATCAAGGAAGCCTACGGCCTGGTTCGCAATGGCGAGGTGTGGCTGGAGGGGATGCACATCACGCCGTACGAGCAGGGTAACCGGTACAACCACGAACCGGTCCGGGGCCGCAAGCTCCTC
>CADEGB010000214.1 GCA_902826755.1 uncultured Gemmatimonadota bacterium | reverse complement strand
CGCCAGCAGTTCAGCCACCTGCCACGCCTCGTTCCCGCCGCGGATGATGATCTTGAGCTTGAAGGTGTCCGCCAGGGCGATGGCGCCCCGGATCTGGCCCGCGGTCTGGACGTCGAAGATGACCGGCGCCTCGCCCTTGAAGATCGGGGCCAGTGCCTGGAACGCGAGATTGGTCTTCGGCTTGACGGCCAGTTCGTTGTACGCGCGGGCGTCGCGGAGGTAGTCGGTGAGTTCTTTGACCTGCCGGTTCATCGCCTCGGTCGGGTCGCCCTGGGGCTGCTGGCCGCCGCGGAATCCGCCCCGGCCGCGCCCACCGGCCACGCGCGGGTAGGTCATGACTATGGCCGCCTTCCGCTTGAGGGCCATTTCGTCGGGCGTCCACCCGGCCAGGTCGATCAACGCGGCCCAGCCCTGGATCGAGCCGCCGGTGGCCGAGGTAATGGCGGTCGTGAGTCCGCTGACCCGGGTGACCGGAATGAGCTCCGACGACGGATTGACCGCGGTCAGCGCCTCGTTATGCGGATTGAAGGTGCCGAGTTCCTGGGTGTCCTCGCTTCCGGCCACCGAGCCGATCTCGGTCAGACCGAGCCGGGTGCCAGCGTTGATGAAACCCGGATACACGAACAGCCCGCTGCCATCGATCTGCTGGGCACCCGACGGGACCGCCACGGACGCGCCGACCGCGGTGATCTTGCCGCCCTGGATGACCACCGTGCCGCGATCGATCCGCGCGCCGACCACGGGAACGATGGTGGCATTGGTGATGGCATAGCTCTGCCCGTTCCCCTGCGCCGCCAGGCCGGCCGGCGTCAGGCCCGCCAGCGCGGCGGCCAGTCCGGTCGAAACGAATCGGGTGCTCATCGTGCGCCTCCTTCGGCGTCCGCGTCGGTGGTGTTCGGGCGGCCGCGCCGCTGCATTCGCTCGATCATCTGCTGGAGCGTGGGCGCCGTGTTCCGGTCGAAGAACGTCCGGCCGTCGATCAGGGTCATTTCGACCCGGCTGGCCGGCGCGAACGGGTGCCCGCTGAAGATGGCGATGTCAGCGTCCTTCCCAATGTCGATGGACCCGGTCAGCTTCTCCACGCCGAGCTGTTTGGCGGCGTTGAGGGTGATCATCCGAAGCGCCTCTTCCTCCGACGCTCCCCCGTACTTCATCGCCTTGGCGGCCTCCTGATAGAGGCGGCGGGCCCGCTCGTCCGAGTCGGAGTTGATGCTGACCGTCACGCCCCGCTCGGCCATCAGCGCGGCGTTATGCGGGATCGCGTCGAAGGCCTCCATCTTGTAGGCCCAGCTGTCGGCAAAGGTCGAAGCGCCGGCCCCGGCCGCCGCGATCTCGTCGGCCACCTTGTACCCCTCCAGGACGTGCTGGAGGCTCGCGATCCGGAACCCGAATTCCTTGGCGATGCCGAGGAGCATGAGGATTTCGTCGGACCGGTACGAGTGGCCGTGGACCAGCCGCTTGCCTTCGAGAATCTCGACCAGCGCGTCGAGCTCGAGGTCGCGCGCCGGCGGGATCGGCTCCGGTTGCCCCTTCTTGAGCGCTTTTCGCGCCGCCTCGTACTGCTTCCACTCGGCCTGATACTCGCGGGCGCTGGTGAAGCGTTCCCGGAGCAGTTCCTCGACGCCCATCCGCGAGCGGGGATAGCGGGCCTGGCGCCCCGGCATCTGAGGGCCGTTGGTCTGCCGGACGTTCTCGCCGAGCGCGAACTTGATGCCGGGGGGTGCCCCGGCAAAGAGCATGCTGTCGACCGGGAGGCCCCAGCGGAGTTTGACCGTGGCGTTCTGGCCGCCGATGGTGTTGGCCGACCCATGGAGGATGTTGAGAACGGTGACGCCACCCGCGAGTTGCCGGTAGATCGAGATGCCGTCCTGTCGGAGGACGTCCTCGATCCGGACCTCGGCGGTGACCGACTGGGTTCCCTCGTTGATTCCCTCCGCCATGCTGTGCGAATGGGCGTCGATGATGCCGGGAGTGACCCAGCGGCCGGTGCCGTCGATGATCTCGGCGCCCGCGGGCACCGTCACATTGGCGCCGACCGCGGCGATCTTGCCGTCGCGGATCAGGACCGTGCCCTTCGGGATGGTCCCGTGGCTGGCCGTCATGATCGTGGCGTTGGTGATCGCCACCAGTTTGCCGGCGCTCGGAACCGGTCCGGTGAGCGGGGCGTCGAGGTACGACCACTCGCCCGCGGGGCGCGCTGGCGCCGCCGCCCGGGTGGCGGTCGGCTGCTGCGCGGCCGCGGGGAGGACGAGGCCACCCACCATCGCGGTCAGGACGAGGGAGCGCTTCATGGCTTCTTCTCCGCGGTGAACGTGGCCGACCCGAAGGTGCCGAGGGTGGCGTTCCCCCGCATCCGGGTTCCCTCCACCTGGCCCTGGAAGTTGAGGGTGATCGACTGGCCGCCCATCTGAATCGTGGTGGCCCACGACACCGACTGACCGGCCACCTGGCCCTCGTCGATGGCGGTGTTGCCCATCATGCTGGCCATCGAGCCGGCCAGGGACGCGCCGCTCTGCTGGAAGGTGAGGGTCAACTCCATCGGTCCCTGGGGCGACTGCAGCGTCATGGCCCAGGCACCGCCCACCTGCGCGGGAGTGCCGCCGCTGGCTGGGCGGGCCGGCGGCGGGGCCGAGAGTTCGTAGCGGATCCCGTCGACGAATACCTCGCGGACCCGGGCGCTGTCGGCGAGGAGGTCGCCTTTTTCGGTGATCACCAGGTTGGCGATCTTGCCGGCCTCGAGGCTGCCTAACGCCTGCCCCATGCCGGCCAGTTCGGCCGGCCGGATGGTCAGGGCCTGGAGCGCCACGTCGGCCGGCAGCCCCGCCGCCACCGCTTTGCGGACGTTGGGGATCAACTCGGCGGGTCGGAGCCCGCCGGTGCCAAGGGCCAGGGGAATCCCGGCCCGGTGCAACGCCGCGGCGTTCCGCTCGATGGCCACCTTGGTGGCCGAGTCGGCGCGGGTGCTGTCCGGGCCGTCCTTCCGGGCCAATCGGTAGGCCCACCCGGTGCTCTCGGTCGGACCGGGGAAGTTGACGGACACGACGACGGGGCGGCCCTTCAGGGCATCCACGGCCCGCCAGCCTTCGGTGGCACCCACCACCGTGAGCTTGAGCCGAAATTCCCCGGCGATCTTGGCCGCCCGCCGGATTTCGTTCTCGTTGCTGGCCGCAAAGAACGTCGGCATGGCCCCCCGAACCACTGGCACCAGTGCCTCGAGGCCGGGGTCGAACGCCGGCCGCTCGAGACCGCGCGGGTTGGCTCGATACCGGTCGGCCAGGAGGCCGTAGCGCTGGGCGTCATAGAGCGTTTGCCGTTCATACGCGATGACGCCGAGCAGGGTTGCCGGGTAGGTGCCCTGCGCTCCCTGGAAGCCGAAGTGCATGGCCACCGGGGCGCGGACTACGTCGGCCCGCTCGAGGCTGTCCCGGGTGGGAACCAGCGCCGACTGGCCCCGGATCCCGCCTCGCTGGGCGGAGAGCAGCACCGCCGTGATGCCCGCCTCGCGAGCAGCTTTGAGGTCGGCGGCCGACGGACGGAGTTCATCGGCTACGGCGGCGGCTGGGTCATAGCCGGCCGGTCGGCCGCTCGGCTGGGGTGCCGCGCCGCCGCCTGGTCCGCCGGCCGCGGCCGGCGCCGCTGGGGCCGGCCCGCTTGCGATCGTTGATGCCAAGTCGATGATGCCGGGCGAGATGGTCCGACCGCTCAGGTCGAGAACCCGGGCGTCGGGCGGAATGGGCACGGTGGCACCGACGGCCTCGATCAGGCCGTTCCGGATGATCAGGATGCCTTTCTCGATGATACCCTGGGTAACCGTCTGGATTCGGGCGTTGGTGAGCGCCCAGGTGCCGGCCTGGGCGGCCACGGGGGTCGGTGCCGCGGTCCACAGCCCGAGGCCGATGGCGGGGAGCCATCCGGGGGCAAATCGTCTCATCGTCGGGTTCCTCTGAGGTCGGCCGGCTCGGCCCGCCACCCGGGCGGGTTTCCGGCTCGAATGGCCTACTACGCGCGGCCCCAAGCGCCCGTTGGCCGCGGTCCGGTAATGTACAGTCCAGGCCATGCCGGCGGTAAATTGAGTCATGGAAGTCCAGATCTTCGGGGTCAAGAAGAGCGCCGAAACGCGGGCCGCCCTCCGGTTCTTTGCCGAGCGACGGGTCAAGACCCATTTCGTCGATTTCGTCGTCCGGGGCCCCTCGAGGGGTGAACTCCAGCGCTTTGCGCAGAAGTTCGGGGTCGGGAGCCTGGTCGATCCGACCTCGAAGCGATATGCGGAACTTGGCTGGGGCGTGGCACGCTACTCGGACCAGACCTGGCTCGACAAGCTGGTCGAGGAGCCGCTGACCTTGAAGCTCCCCCTGGTCCGGTACCAGCAGCATCTCACGATCGGGCCCGCCCTGGCGGTCTGGAAGACGTGGTCATGACCCCGAAGCACCAGGCCCGCCCCACCCGGGTCAGCGAGGTCTACGAACGGATCCGTGACCTGATCGTCCGGGGTCGGGTGGCTCCCGGCGTCCGGCTGGTCGAAGCGCAGATCGTCGACCGACTGGGGGTGAGTCGGACCTCGGTGCGCGCGGCGATGCAGCGGCTGCACCAGGAGGGCTACGTCACCGGCGTCGTGGTGGGGAAGCGGACCCGGCCCGTGGTGGCGCCGCTCACGGCCGAGGATGCCCGAGAGCTCTTCAGCATGGTGGCCGAAATCGAGGGACTCGCGGCCGAGCGGGCCGCCGAACTGGAGTCAGGCCTCCGCCACGCCCTGGTGGCTGACCTGAGCTACATCAACGATCACTACCGTCGAGCCGCGGTGGCCCGGGTCCAGAAGGGTGACGAGTTGTACGCCCTCGACACCCGGTTTCACCGCCGTTACGTCGAGGCCGGGGCGGGGCCGCGGTTGATCGCGCTCCACGACGCGATCAAACCCCAGATCGAGCGCTACATCCGGATCTACCAAACCGCCTTGCACGAGGCGATCCAAACCTCGGTGGTGGAGCACGGGGCCATCGTCGCCGAAATCGCGACCGGAAGCGGTCGCGGGGCCCAGGAGGCGGTCCGGACCAACTGGCGTAACGCGGCGAAGCGCCTGCGGATGGTGATCGGATCGCGCGGCGAGACCGGGACCTGGTGAAACCCGGACCGCACCTCGTCTCGTACGCCCAACTATCAGTCCCCAAAATGCTTGCGCCTGTTGGATTGATTTACTAGTTTGTCCGACAAGTCTGTATACAAAGCTGGAGACCGTCGTCGTCGGTAGGATCCGACTCCTGATCGAATCATCGCGCGCCCCTTCTGGCGCCGTCGATTTCGTGTAGCCCCCGAACCTGGAGAAGCGATATGAGGCTGAGGAAACTCCTCGGAACCGCCGTGGCGCTGCTGGCGCTCACGGCCGGTCGATTGGTCGCACAGGACGTCAGCGGCGTGGTCCTCGACAGTCGATCGGGTCGCGCGCTCGAAGGCGCGCGCGTGGTGGCGGAGGGCGCCGGGAAAGAGGTCCGGACCGATGGCCGCGGACATTTCACGCTGGCCGGGTTGTCGGGCGCCACGGTCAATCTGCGGGTGACGATGATCGGATACCGCCCGCAGACGGTGGCCGCTCGCGTCGGCGACAAGGAAGTCCGGATCCTGATCTCGGAACAGGCCGTCAACCTCGGCGAGCTGGTGGTCACCGGTACCCCGGAAGCCGCCGAGAAGCGGACCCTTGGGAACTCCACGGCCACGGTCCACGCGGCCGATCAGCAGGCCTTTGCCCCGGCGCCTGACATCTCCAACCTGATCAACAGCCGGGCGCCCGGCGTCGTCGTCATTCCCGGCACCGGTCAGATCGGGTCTGGCCCGCAGATCCGGATCCGCGGCGTCAACAGCTTCAGCTTGAACGGCAACCCGCTCATTTACGTGGACGGGGCCCGGGTCAACAACGACGTGGCTCAGGGTATCTCGGTCCAGGGCTTCAGCTCGGGCATCTCGTCGCGGTTGAACGACATCGACCCCGATCAGATCGAGAGCATCGAGATCATCAAGGGGCCCGCGGCGGCCACGCTGTACGGCACCGAGGCCACCAACGGGGTCATTCAGATCATCACCAAGAAGGGCAAGGCGGGCCAGAAGCCGACCATCGCCGTGTCGATGCGGCAGGGGTCGAACTGGTTCTCGAACCCCGAGGGCCGGATCGTCCAGCCGGTCAATCTGGTGAACACCACCACCGGGGCCGCATGCGCGGCCGTATCGGCCACCTGCGAACTTCGCAGCTGGAATCCGGTGGCCCAGGAGGACTCGCTCTTCAAGGCGGGGGTGACCGATCGGCCGCTGTTTACCAACGGCTGGTTGATGGGCTACGGGGTGACCCTCAGCGGCGGGACCGACGCGATCCGCTATCACGTCGGGTCGAGCTTCGATGCCGACAATGGCATCGAGCCGACCAATGATCTCCGGCGGCTCACCACCAACGCCAACCTGAACATCTCGGGTGGCGAGAAGTTCGACGTCAACGTCAGCTTGGGCTTCGTCAAGAACAAGACGAACCAGGCGTTCGAAGCCGGCGCCGGCGGAATCTGGTTCTCGACCATCTTCGGCGATCCGGCCCTGGTCAGCGCTCCGCGCCGGGGATTCAACGGCGCGCCCCCGGAGTTCCAGTGGGGCTCCCGGCAGGCCAACCTGTCGATCAACCGATTCACGTCGAGTGTCACGATCAACCATCGGCCGACCAGCTGGCTGTCCCAGAAGCTGACCGTCGGCCTCGATCAGACCGACCAGGCGGCCGAGCAGCTGAACCGCTATCTGCCGCCCGAGTGGGTCCAGTTCCTCCCGGGTGTCAACGCGCTCGGCCTCAAGTTCAAGTCCCGCCGCACCGTCAACTACTCGACCTTCGACTACGCCGCCACCGCGCGGGCCTCGATTTCCGAGGCGATCAAGTCGACCACCTCCTTCGGCGCCCAGTACTACCGCCGTCGGACGGACGACCTACAGGCCACCGGTCAGCAGTTCGTGGCCCCGGGCCTCGAGACGGTGGCGGCCACGGCCATTACCACCTCGTTCGAGGACTACGTTGAGAACTCGACCCTCGGCGTTTACGGTCAGCAGCAATTCGGGTACAAGGACAAACTCTACCTCACCGCCGCCGTCCGGGTCGACAACAACAGCGCGTTCGGTGACAACTTCGACCTGATCGCGTATCCGAAGGTCAGCGGCTCGTACATCGCCCGGGAAGGCGGCGAGGGCTTCTTCAACACCCTGAAGCTCCGCGCCGCGTACGGCCAGGCCGGGCAACAGCCGGTGGCGTTTGCCGCCATCCGGAGCTGGCTGGCGGTGACGGGCGGCGATGGTGCCGCCGCGCCGATCCCCCAGTTCGTCGGCAACCCGGACCTCAAGCCGGAACGGGCCAGCGAAGTCGAAATCGGCGCCGACGGCGGCTTCCTGAACGACCGGCTTGGCTTTGCGATCACCGCGTTCACCAAGAAGACCAAGGACGCGATCCTGCTCCAGAATCTGGCCCCGTCGCTCGGCTTTGCCGGGACCCAGTTCATCAACGTCGGCGCGATTCGGAACCGCGGCGTCGAACTCGAATTGTATGGCCGCCCGGTCGAGGCGCGTTCCTTTGCCCTCGATCTCCGCTTCTCGGTGGCCCACATCAAGAACAAGGTGCTGGACCTCGGCAACAATCCCGACGGGACGCCTCGGCTGACCCTGGGCGCTGGCCAGGCAACGGTCGGCAAGCCAGTGAACGCGTACTACGCCCGTC
>CADEGB010000213.1 GCA_902826755.1 uncultured Gemmatimonadota bacterium | reverse complement strand
CGGCGAGCCGGACCGCGCGCTCGTCGGGATGACCGGTGGCGCGATTGACGAGAAACAGGAGCGTCGGGCGGAACATCTTGCCCTGCATCTGCATCAAGTGCGAATTGACGTCGGCGATGAGCGGGAAGTCGGCCGCGATGGCTCGCCGGATCTGGGCCCTGACCTCCTCGATTCGCGGACCGAGGCCGGTCTGGAGCGCGGCGAGAGACACCGGGACGGTTTCGGAAATCATGACGCGCCTGAGGTGAGGCGATGGACCCGATCGCCGACGTCGAGGAACCGGATGTCCACCGCGAGCGCCCGTTCGTAATAGCGGAGCGCCTCCTCGAAGCGTCGCTGGGCCTCGAGCGACCGGCCGAGCCAGTAAATGGAGCCGATCTTCTCTTCGTCGTCGCCGGGCAGACTGTCGATGGCCCGACGGAGCACGGCTTCCGCGATGGCGTACCGGGCTTTGTCGTAGAACGAGATGCCGAGCTGTTCGGAGGTCTTGAGCCGGCCCTCGGGCGCCCGGAGCGCCTTCTGGAACTGGGCAATGGCCTCGTCGAGCAGCCCCATTTCCTTGAACGCAATGCCGAGATCGTAGTGGGCCTGGAAATCCTCGGCGTCGAGGTTCTCGTCGATGCCCCGCTTGAATTGTTCGAGGGCCTCCGTGAAGGCCGCGTCCTCGTCCTCGATCGGGGCCGCCTGACCGACCTTCATCCGGGTGTCGCGGGTTTGCGGCTCGTCCAGGATCAGGCTGCCAAGGTCGATGAACGACGACTCCGGAACGGCTGGTTCCACCGGCGGCGGCGGGGTGGCCTTGGTGGCCTCCAGCATGGCCAACGCCGACCGGGCCTGCGGATTGTCGGGATCGTGGTCCAGCACCCGCCGATAGACGGTGACCGCGTGCTCGAGCCCGCCACCCCGGAGGAGCGCGTCCGCCAGACCCAGGTAGGATTCCAACATCGCGTCCCGATCCGCGGCACGGTAGGCGAGTTCGACCCGCTTCTGGTAGCGGAAGATCGCGTCCGGCTCGAGGCGGATGAGGTCGTCCGCCACCCGGATCGCTTCCGGTAAGCGACCGGTGCCCTCATACTGGCGAAGGGCTTCCTCCAGCGCGCCGATCCCGCCGGCGCGGTCACCGACTTCGAACAGCACGCGGGCTCGGTCGCGGGCGTAGGCGCCGACGTCATCGATCGACTCGGCCGGGGCCCCAGCCGCGACCGGGGCCGCCGCCGGCGGATCGGCCTCGTCGTCCATCGGGAGGAACACCAGGTCGGCGCCCCCGGACGGTGCTTCCGTGGCGGAAGCGTCCAGCTCGAGGTCGAGTAACTCGACTTCACCGGCCGGTTCGGCCTCGAACGCCAGGTCGTCTCCGGACTCGTCGAGTTCGACGCTCGGATAGGCGTCGATGTCGAGCGGATCCGGATCGACCTCCACCATCGGGAGATCGTCCGACCCCAGCGGAGCCTCGGTCACCAGGTCCGGCAACGCACCGTCGAGTTGTTCCTCGGTCAGTTCGGTGTACTCGATCCCGTCGACCGTGGCCGTGTCGCTCCGCCACTCGGCGGTTTCGCTGTCCTCCGTCATGATCTCGAGGCCATCGACCGACCCGACCCCGGTGACCCCGCCGGTCGGCATCGTGTCGACGCCGACGTCGAGGAACACCAGACCCGACGCGGGATCGACCGGAGCCCGCCCGATGACCTCGGTGTCGGTATCGATCGATGCCAATCGCTCCCGGGTCATCCGGGCCCCGGTGGTGTCTCCCCGGGCCTCGAGCTCGAGCGCCAGTTTCTCGAGTTGCTCGCGCGCTTCCTGATTCCGGGAACTGGCCCGCAGCAACTCGACCAGCATCAACCGGATGTCGGGATTGTCGGAGAACTGATCGGCGAACAGCCGGATTGCGGCAAACGCCTCCTCCCGGTGGTGGAGGGCATCCATCCGCTCGATGTACTCGACCAGATTCTTCTTGGCGTCGCTGACGAAGTTCTTGCGGGCGTTGAGCTGGGCCAGCCGGAGGTACGTGGCGCTTCGCCCCGGATTGGCCCGGAGGATCTTGCTGCAGAGCGCGATGGCGTTGTTGAAGAAACCTTGTTCGGTGTAGAGGTCGGACGCTTGCTCGTAGGCCCGGATCGCGGAACCCGAGTCGCCGTCCTTCATCTCGAGATCGCCGATTCGGTTGTAGAGCGACGGGTCGGGCACCCCCTCGCCTGACTCCTCGAACTCCCGGAGCGCCTTCTTGTACACGTCAATGGCTTGCCGCCATTGGCCGCTTTGCTCGTACTTGCGCGCCGACTCTTTGAGCTTGTCGAGGTTCATTCGGCTCGCGGGTGAGAGGCACCGAGCGAAGCAACAGATTGCCAGAGCGTAAGATAGGCCCGCCGGAAGGGGCGAGGCAAGCCGGACGTCAGACGTCCCCCAGGCCGGGGTCGAACGCGCCGGACGCCACCCCGGCGGCCAACCGCTCCAGGTCGGGGCCTGGCGGGCGGTCCTCGGCCAGATGGGCCACCCCGGCCGGGCCGTGGCGCACCCTCTGGTGAAGATCGGCGATTCCCCGCCCGGGCTTGAGCGGGGCCAGGTAGTCGAGCCCCTGGGCGGCGCACATCAACTCCGCCCCGACGACCAGGGCCGCGTTGGCGAAGATCCGCCGGGCCTTGAACGCCGCCGCCATCCCCATTGGGACGAAATCCTCCTGGTTGGCGTCGGTCGGAATCGACCCGATGCTGGCCGGGTAGGCCAGCGTTCGGGACTCGGCCACGAGGGAGGCGGCCGTGATCTGGACCATCATGAACCCCGACCGGAGGCCCGGATCGTCGGTCAGGAAGGCCGGCAGCCCCTGGGAGAGGTCCGGGTTGACCAATCGCTCCACCCGACGCTCCGCCAGCGCCTGAAGGGTCGTGAGCCCAATGGCCAGGAAGTCGAGGGCCTGGGCCACCGGCTGCCCGTGGAAATTGCCGCCGGAGAGCACGTCCCCACCCTCGAACACGAGTGGGTTGTCGGTCGACGCGTTCAATTCGATGGCCGCGACCCCCGCGGCAAACTCCAAGCTGTCGGCCACCGCGCCGAGCACCTGGGGAGTGCACCGGAGACTGTAGGCGTCCTGCACGCGGGGATCGTTGTCCCGGTGAGACTCGCGGATCTCGCTGTCGGCCAGGAGCGCCCTCATCAGCGCCGCAGCCCGGACTTGGCCCCGGTGAGGGCGGGCCTCGTGGATTCGAGGATCGAGCGGGGTGGGCGTCCCTGTCAGGGCCTCCAGGCTCATCGCTGCCGCCCCGACCGCGGTCCGCCAAAGGACCAGGCCATCGGCCGCCAGCAACGCCAGCAGCGCCGTCTGCGCCTGGGTCCCGTTGATGAACGCCAGCCCCTCTTTGGCCGAAAAGCGAAACGGGCTGAGCCCCGCCCGCCGGAGGGCAACCTCGGCCGGCTCCCGACCCCCGGTCGCTGTGAGGACCTCGCCCTCACCCATCAAGGCCAGGGCCAGGTGGCTGAGCGGGGCCAGATCCCCGCTGGCGCCCACGCTGCCCTGCTCCGGCACCATCGGAACGATCCCGCCCGACGCCATCTGGGCCAGTGCCTCCACCAACTCGGGCCGGACCCCGCTGGTCGGCCGGAGGAGGACGTTGGTCCGCAGCAGCATCATCGCCCGGACGACTTCGGTGGGGAGCGGCTGCCCGACCCCGGCCGCATGGCTTCGGATAAGATTGGTCTGCAGCTGATCGAGTGACCCCGGATCGATCCGGACGTTGGCCAGCTTCCCGAATCCGGTGTTGATGCCGTACATCGTCGCGCCCTGGGCAACGGCTCGGTCGATGGTCGCCCGACTCCGCCTGAGATCCGCAAGCGCACCCGGATCGAGGGCGATCGTGACATTCGGGTTTCGGGCGAACGCGACGACATCGGGAATGGTCAACGACTGGCCATCGAGCAGCAGGGCGGGCGGTTTCGTCATGGCCGTCAAGGTCTGGCGGCCGGTGGGCGGAGTCAAGTGGGCCGCCCCAATCGCTCACCGTCCGAGGACCAGCTCCGGGTTCGTCGGGTCGGTCTGATACGCCCAGTCGAAGATCAGGAGGTCGCGCCCGACGTGACTGACCCGCAGCGACCCGAACCGCGCCGCCGCCCCGGTACCCGTCTGGAAGACGTAGCCCCAACCGGGCCGAGCCTCGATGGCGGTCCGGGCGTAGCCGGCAGCCGGGGCCTGGTCGATCTCGGTGAGGTCGCCAATGGGCCCGGTCCCGAAGGCGATGACCGTGGTGCCAGCGCGGATCGGGTTGAGGAAAATCCGGCCGCCCGCATCCCGCTCGATCGAAAAATCGACGTCTGGTGCCGACCCGGCTCCGACCCGCCCGGTTTCCGCCCGCTGCACGGCGCCGTCACCGTCGAGATCGCGCCAAAACCGGAAGCCGGCGGTGGCGTCGGTCACTTGACGGGCGGTCAACGCCACGTTCCTCGCCTCGGGCCGGGGCGTGTCGGTTCGGAGCGGCGACCAAAGACTCTCATACCCCTCGACGGCGATGCCGGAGATCGCAAAGCAGCGCGGCAGCCCGTTGACGAGCGCCCCGACCCGAAACTCCGCGGCCACGGTGGTTCCCTCGAGGACCCAGCCCGCGTCACACCGGTTGGTGCCTCGATCGTAACCGGCACTGTAGACCCGGTAGTGCCAGAATCCGTCCGGATCGGACCGGTAGCTTTCGTCCGACCAGATCAGGACGACCGCACCGTCGAGACTGACGCTCGTCAACGCGGCGGGGCGAGCCAGGGCCAGCCGCTCGTCGATGGTGAGCACGGCGCTGGGTGGTCCCTCGATGCCACCGGCGGTGAGGGCGGCAACCCGGTATTCAGCCTCCGGCTGGCCTCGATCGTGGAAACTTGGTGACGTGGTGGTGCCCCGCAGGTACCAGGTCCCGCCGTCTGACCGTCCGTAGACGTTCCAGGCGTCGATGACCGGATTGTCGTTGGCATCCCATCGGAGAATCACCCCGGCCGGCCGGCCTGGCGTTCCGCTCGGTTCGAGTTGATAGCGGAACCCGGTCGGCGGGTCGAGGTCGCTCACTCCGGTCATGCCTTGTTCGCAGCCGAGGAGGAGGAGCAGCCCGACGCCAAACAGTTGGCGACCCATGGAACCCGCCCGAGGCGAAGGAACCGGATCAGCGTTGCAGAGGGTATGCCACTTGGGGTCGATCTCGCAACCGATTACAGCGAAACGACTTGAGACAACGACGACCATCGAACCCGAGGCCGGACTGTCCCCGCCAGGTGACAGGTGACCTACCGGCGCTGATCCTGAATGGTGCTCTGACGGTAGTCGAACTTGATGTCCGGCAGGTCGATGAGCGTGATCAGGAACGAGAACGAGAAATTCCCGTTAGGCGATCGGAGGAAGGAGAACGTGGCCCGCCAGTCGTGGAGATCACGGGTCAGGTTGAGTTGCTGCGCTTCGAATTTCTTCTCGGTGGCGTCGTACTGGGTGTTCCAGGTGACCTGCCAGAACCGGGTCGGCGCAAAGCTGGTGTTGAGCGAAACGTTGCTCCGATTCGGGGTCGTCTGCACGCCGGCCGAGGTCGGGATCGGCCGGCTCCGGGACAGCGTGTAGTTGACGCTGGCGCTGAAGCCCCGCTGCCCGCGGGCAAAGTTCTGGTTCGAGGTGAACGCGCTGCCCCGCCGGAGGTCGTCGACCCCGCCGAAGGGCGTGGGCCCACCCGGGATGATCGTCCCCTGCCCCGCCCCGCGGCCGACCCCCGGTCGGTCGTCGGGCTCATCCCCTCCCCCCAATCCGAGCAACCGACCGATCGAGCGAAAGGTCTTTTCGCTGACCTGGAAGCTGGCCGTCATGCCCGAAAGGTAGGGGCTGAACCGGGCGTTGACGCTGTCGAACGCCCCGACGGTGTTGGTAGCCGAATTGAACTGGCCCGCAAACAGGTCGTGGGTGATCGACAGATTGAGGCCCGGCACCAGGTCCGACAGCAGCGTGTTGGTGATCGACGAGGTGCCCCACCCCCGCTTCCCCGGCAGCTTGGCCTTCTCGAAATCGTACGACAACCCGCTGGTGTTGATGCTCAGGATGCGGAGTTTCGGGAGCGGGCTGTCCGTGGTATCGCCCGCCGGTCGCCTGGGTTTGCCCTCGAAATTCTGACTCAGCGACAGATTCACGTTCTGGCTCGGGATGCTTCGGAGCACCAGCGGTTGACCGATCGGGGTGATCGCGCGAGCGAACTCGATCGGAATCGCCGAGGCAGGGCTGTACGAGTAGGTGAGCGAAGGGGACACCGTGTGGCGGATCCGGGACAGGGGCCCGATGCCGCCGAAAAACCCGTAGAACGTCGGCGACACGGACACGCCGAACTGGAGCCGCTTCCCCTGACGAATGAACTCACCGTTGGTCCGCTGATTGCGAACCGCGAACGGGCCCGAGGTCGTGTTGGTGATGCCGACCGAGGGGGTCACCTTCCAGGAGGTTCGGAAGAGAATCGGCAGGTTGATCCCCGTCTGCCAGTCAAACTCGCTGCCATAGCCGCCTCGCCGAACCCGGCGGACGGTGATGGAATCGGTCGGATCCTCGGTCTGTTCGTTGGCGATCTTGACAACCTCTTCCCGAAGCCCGGTCGAGTCGGCGTCGACCAGCGTCACCGCGTTCTGCCACTGGAACCCGCCGATCCGAAGCGGCGTGTTCATGGTGAACCGCGACGCCCGGCTCGAGCCGGTGATGGCAAGGGTATCGAGTTCGCCACCCGGTGTTCGAGCCACGGCTACCGATGGAAGCCGCTGGTTGAGCGAAAAGTCGTTGGTGAAGTTCAGGTCCGGCGACCAGGTGACGTTGGGGCCGAAATCGAACGGCTTCGGCGACAGGGAGAACGACGGGGCCGTCATGGTGGCGCTCCCGTCGCTTACGTTCTGGGCCCGGACCCCGCCGATCGTGGCATTGCCCCAGGGGAACATCTTGTTGAAGTTGACCGCGCTCCGGATCTGTTGGGTGGTGAGCCGCGGGTCGATCGAGTTCCGACGAATCAGGCTCGAGTTGGTGGAGTAGTCGATGCTCCAGTTGAGCTTGGTCGTGTTGCTGAAGCTCTGGTTGTGGTTCCACACCAGATGCATGCCGCTGCTCCCGCCCACTTCCTTGCTCTGCGAGAAGCTGATCGCCCCCCGCATGAATTTGTCGATGAAGCGATACTGGCCCTCGACGCCGAACTCGATGTACCGATTGGAAAACCAGTCGAAGCGTGCCAGGACGTCGACGTACTCGTTCGGCGCCCAGTAGTACCCGATGTTGCGGACCGTCCGGTTATACCCGCGGCTCGGCCGGACGATGTCGTTGAATCCGAACTCCGGGATCAGGATGCCCGAGCGACGGCCCCGCTTGGTATCCTGGAACAGAAACGGAACCCAGGCAATCGGCACGTCCCGGACGTAGAGCACCGCGGGCCGGGCCACCATGGTCGATTTGTTGACCCACTTGAGTTCGCGGGCGGAAAAGTGGTAGTGCGACTCGGGCAGGTCGCAGCTGGTCACCTCGTGCGCGCTCGCGTAGATCCGGCTGGTGGCCGAGTCCATGGCGATGTTGCCGCTGATGATCCAGTTGGCGCCCTGCTGGGCAAAGGTGGTTCGGCCGTCCTGGACGAGGCCGCGTTCGATGCAGGTATCGAACTTGACCGTCCTACCCACCACCACGGTCCCGTTCTGGAACAAGTGAGGCTCGCCCTCCGCCTCGAACCGACAGTCGCCCTCCCGGTATTGGATCCGCCGGGCCTCGAGGGTCGACCCGGTGCGCTCGGTCATGGCGTTACCGTCGAGCTGGACCGCCCGGCTGTCGGCGTTGACCGT
>CADEGB010000212.1 GCA_902826755.1 uncultured Gemmatimonadota bacterium | reverse complement strand
AAGGCCGGTTCCCTTGCCGATCGCCTTGGTCGTAAAGAACGGCTCGAAGATCCGGCTCAGGGTTTGTCGGTCCATTCCGGTCCCGGTATCCGCGACTTCGAGCACGACGGCCGCGACGGCGTCGCCGTGGCCAGCCGAAGGCGTCATGGTCCCGTCGAGCACGGCCACCGTCAGCACGCCGCCGCCGGGCATGGCCTCGCGGGCATTGACCACCAGGTTGAGAAGCACCTGCTCGAGTTGCCCGGAGTCGGCGTGAATCGTGGCGGTGGAGGCGATCGAACTGCGGAACGTGATGTCCTCCCCGATGACCCGCCGGAGCATCGGTTCGATGCCCGCCACGATGGCCCCGAGCTGCACCAGCCTCGGTCGCATCACCTGCTTTCGTCCGAAGGCCAGCAACGGGAGCGCGAACGCCGCCGCCCGTTCCGCCGCTTTCCGGATCTCGTCGATGTGTTCCAGCGTCGGGTCGTCGCGATGCAGTTGCCCATGCACCAGCGCGGCGTACCCGAGAATGGCCGTGAGCAGATTGTTGAAGTCATGGGCTACTCCGCCGGCCAGTACCCCGATGGCCTCCATCTTCTGCGATTGGCGAAGCTGGGCCTCGAGCTGGCGTCGCTTGGTCCCCTGCAGCACGTTGGCGACCACATCCGCGATCGACGCGGCGAAGTTGGACTCTTCCGGCGACCAGGTCCGGGGAGGTCCGATGTGGGCATGGCAGACCATCCCGATCAGCTCGCCCTGGACCCGGATCGGTACGTCGAGCATCGAGGTAATCCCGAACGCCGAACAGACCTCCCGCATTTCCTCGAACCGCGGGTCCTGCCTGACGTCGTCAGCGGCCATCACCCGGCTGGAGGCGAGGGCGGCGAGATAGGTGGCTACCCGCCGGGCCTCGAGGACCATCCCGGAGCCGCCAACCGGAACACCGCCGTCGGCCATCAGGTGGCATCGCAGCTCGGTCCGATCGTCACTGCGGAGCCAGATCGCCACGCGGGCCACGCCGAGCACGCGGGCCGCTGCCACCACGGTCGCCTCGAGGAACGCCTCGGGATCGGCATCCCCCATGGAGGTGAGGGCTTGGAGCGCTTCCATTCCGCGGGCAAGTTGCGCCGAGCGTTTCCGGAGCTGGGCAACCGCCTGGGGGTGATCCGAAGGGCGCTGCACCACGGCGACGCACTCACCCTCGAGGACGGGGACGAGCCGCACCCGGTTCCCGATGTCCCCGTCGAGTTCGTACTGGACCACTCGACGTTCGTCGATACAGAGCCGAAGGGCGGCCCGAAACCGCGCCCCCTCCGACTCGGCTCGTTCGATCGGGACCTCGCGATTCCCCAACGCCTCCAGGATGTCTCTTGGCGAGGGGGAGCCTCCCCAGCTCGAGAGAACCCGTCCGTCCCGATCAAGATGGATGACCTGACCCTCAAGCTCTGCCAGGGCGGCCTCGAGCACGGCTCGCGAAGGCCCGCTCGGCTGAACCGACGACGCTGTCATGGCCGGCCTACCGGGATCGCCGATTCCGAACTGACCACGAACTGTCGGGCGGCCTCGAACTCACGGTCGAGCTGCTCCGACAGTCGCGTCAGCTCCCCGGACGAGGCGGCGCCATCTGCCTCGATCGCCGCGGCGCTCCGCGCGACCCTGACCGCGCCGACCATCGCGGCGGAGCCTTTGATCTTGTGGGCCAGCCGGCCGATCTGCTCCCGGTCGCCGGTTGCGATCGCGACCCGAATGTCTGCGAGACTTGGCCCGGTCAAGTCGGCGAACATCCGCAAGTAGTGCCGCACCTTGGCGGGGTCCCCGCCCACGAGGTCCCGGAGCCGGGCAAGGTCGAATGATTCCTCGGATATCGGGCTCGTGACCGCGCCTGAGGGCGCCACGGGATGCCTGTCCTGAGGCCCCACCCCGAGGTGTCGCCCGATCATCCCGACCAGTTCGACCGGCGTGAAGGGCTTGCTCAAGTAGTCGTCCATCCCTGCGGCGAGGCAGTGCTCCCGGTCGCCGTCGATGGCGGCGGCCGTGAGCGCGACAATCGGCACCCTGGGTTCGCCGTCGATCAGTCGCTCCCGCTCGCGAATGGTCCGGGCGGCGGCGTATCCGTCCATGACCGGCATCTGGCAATCCATGAGGACGACATCGAACGGCGACCGAAATCGCGCTTCCACGGCCTCGGCTCCGTTCGTGGCGACGTCGACATGAAACCCGGCGCCGGTCAGAATCTCCAACGCGAGCATTCGATTGACTGGATGATCGTCGACCAGCAGCACCCGGTGGTTCGATTGGCCGACGCTTGGTTGGTCCGCCCGCAGGGGTTCGCCAAGCCGGCCGGCCCCCGATGGCGCTGCCCTCGCGGTCGGACCCGCGAGGCACTCGCGGAGTTGACTCCGGCGGACTGGCTTGGACAGCACCTCGTCGGGCCAACCGGCTCCCTCCCCTCCCTGGGGGGTGCCTACGGCCGCGAGCAACACCAGCCGAGTCGCGCGAAACCGGGGGTCATCCCGCAGCCACGACGCGAGGGTCAACCCGGCTCCGCCCGGGAGCGTCTCGTCGATGAAGACGATGCCCGGGACACTCGGACCCCAGGCGCTCAGCACGAGGCGAGCATCGTCGCACGTTGCCACCGTCCGGACGGATTGGCCGGCTTCGGTCAGGTAGTCCCGGAGGACCTCGCGCGTACTGGCATTGTCATCGACGACCAGGACGGGTCCGCCGGCGGGTGGAGCCTCCGGCGCTACCGCCATCTCGGGCGCGAGCGGAAACTCGATTTCGACCCAGAACGTGCTGCCTTGGCCCTCCCGGCTCTCGACGCCGATGGCACCGCCCATCATCGTCACGAGTCGGCGCGAGATCGAGAGCCCGAGCCCCGTCCCGCCGTACCGCCGCGTGGTCGAACTGTCGGCTTGATTGAACGGTTGGAAGAGCCGGGCCTGTGAGGCGGAGGACAACCCGATGCCGGTGTCACTCACCTCGAAGCGGAGCGTCGCCGTCGTCGCGGTGGCCCGCTGGGTCTGAGCCCTGAGCCAGACCTCGCCGGCGGCGGTGAATTTGACGGCGTTCGACGCAAGATTGAGGAGCACCTGCCGAAACCGGTTGGGGTCGCCCAGGACGGCTCCGGGCAGGTCAGCCGAGAGCGTGACGCCAAGTTCGAGCCCCTGATGATGGGCCCTGACGGCCATCAACTGGGCGACATCCTCGACCACTCGTTCGGGGGCAAAGGCGATCTGCTCGAGATCGAGGCGCCCCGCTTCGATTTTGGAAAAGTCGAGAATGTCGTCGATAATGGTCAGGAGCGCGTCGGCCGACCCGACGGCCGTCTGGACAAACTCCTGCTGCTTGGTGGTGAGGGGCGTCGACGACAGCAGACCGAGCATTCCCACGACCCCGTTCATCGGCGTCCGGATTTCGTGACTCATGGCCGCCAGGAAGTCAGCCTTGGCTCGAACGGCGGCGAGTGCTTCGTCCCGCGCCTCACCGAGTTGGGCGGCGGAGGCTTCACGCTCCCGGGTTTCAGCGCGGACTCGGGACACCATCGTGTTGAAGGCCTGGGCAAGCCGGGCAATCTCGTCTGCTCCGTCGACGTCGATGGCGACGTCATGGTCACCGCGTGCCATCCGATCTGCTCCGAGCTCGAGCGCGCGGAGCGGCGCCACGATCCGGGCCGACAGAAGCATCCCAAGCCCGATCACGCCCACCAGGGTGATTCCGGCGCCGACCATCATGGCACGCCGAAACGCGTCGCCCGCCCGCAGCGCTTCCTCCAGCGAGGTCCCCAAGAGAACGATGCCGATGCGCGCATCGCCCTGAACGATCGGGGTCGCGACCTCGAGCACGTCTCCGTGGCGATCGACGGCGAGGGGGCGTTGCGTTCGAAGATTGTAGCGATCGACGCCGGCGGGATTTACCGAGGCGAGCGTCGCGCCGGCGCTGTCGAGCACCACGAGATAGCGTACCGACGTGTTTCGGGTGGCCCACCCGACGATCTCCTCGATCGCGAACCGGTCACCAAGCCGAATGCCTGCGGCCGACGCCACGGCCACCGCCTCGCCGATCCGTTGCGTTCGAAGCGCCTGCGCCGCGACAAGGTCGCGCTCGTTCCGCGCTGGCAGGTAGAACGCCAGAAAGGCGATGGCCGGCACCAGCAGCAAGGTCGTGCTGAACACCACGCGACCCCGAAGCGAGCCGATTCGGCCGATCATCTGGCGGGGACCACGGGGTCGACGGGCATGGGCGCTTTCGGGTGAGGGCCTTGAGCACCCTCGAGTATCGGCAGATTGCGGCACCTGCCTTAGGGGGCGCTGGGACGCCCGGGCACGCCATCGTCGGGCACCTTGTCGAGCGGCCCCAGTCACTGGTTCGGCAGCCTGCCGGAGCTGCCTGAGTTCTGGGGGACCTGGCGGCTCGAGGCTGGCCTATGCAGCGGCCTGCACCGATCGAGGAAGTACTTGCCGCCTTGGTCGCTGCGGTATGGGCCCTTCCGAGCACCAAGGGCGGCACCGGTCTTGCCATCATGCCCCCTCGACTATGGCATCGACCCGGAAGGTGCAACGAACTGCAGGTGACCTCGGGAGCCGAGGCTTCACGATCGTTGAGCTTTTGACTGGGCTCGTCATTACCGGAATCCTGGCCGGGATGGCGGTCGTCCGATCCAAGTCGACGATCGAACAGGCCCGGATCGCGAAGGCCATTGGAGACATTCGGGCCCTCCAGGCCGAAGTCCAGGGCTACGAGGTCGCGGGGTCGGCGCTGCCGCTGAACTTGGCTGAAATCGGGCGAGATCAACTGCTCGACCCTTGGGGCCGGCCCTACGTCTATCTCAACTTCGAGGCGGTCGCTCACGGCCATGGCGTTCCGCCCGGCGCGCGCCGAGACGTCTTCCTGGTGCCCATCAACTCCAGCTTCGACCTGTACAGCCTCGGCCCCGATGGGGTGTCGGCGCCCCCGCTGCCCGCGGGACCGAGTCAGGACGACATTGTCCGCGGCAACGACGGCGGCTTCATTGGCCTCGCTCGGAAGTTCTAACTCGCCGTGAGCCGTGAGCTCTTTCTCCGCAGCCGGGTCGGCCGCCGTGTCGTCGGTCTGTTCCTGCTGTGTGCCGTCGCCCCGGTCGGCGCGCTCGCCTCGGTGTCGTATCGCTATCTTGGCCGCCATCTCGAGGAGCAGTCCCTGGATCGCCTTCGGCAGGGGGCCAAGACCGCCACGGTCATCCTGCTGGATCGACTGGCGTACGTGGCCAACGACGTCGCCGAGACCGACAGCCCGTCGTCGGCAACCGGGGCCGGCCGCGACGGGATTCGCTGGGCTGCCGTTGCCGCCCCGGGGATCTGGCGACCACTGTTCGGCCCCGTCCCAGTCTCCCCCCCAGTCGACATCCCATCCTCCGCAACCGCGCGACTCTCGACGGGCAAGCCGTGGGTCAGCGTGGCGCCGGGTCCGCGCTCCCCAGTCCTGGTCGCCACTCGATTCGGCGCCGACGGGGGCGAGGCCGTGGTCGCGGAGATCGTCCCTGAACGCCTCTGGGGAACGGCGGGCGTGAACTCGCTCTTGGCCGAAGGGATCGACGGATGCGTGCTAGGGCCCGGCCAGGTCCCGCTGCACTCCTTTGGCAACGGGTGTCCGGAATCGGCGGCGGAGGAGTACGTCACCGCGGCCAACACCGTGTTCCTTGGCTATGAGTTTGGGGCTCCGTCCTGGCAGGTGGTCGTCGCCGAGTCACGGGCCGACATCGGCGCTCCGATGGCGGGGTTCCGCAGGCGGTTCTTCTGGGTGACGACGTTGACACTGGCCATCGTGTTCATCCTGGCCAACATTCAGATTCGCCGGAGCATGGAGCCGCTCGACGCCCTGAGCGAAGGCACCCGCAAGGTCGCGGCGGGGGACCTCGCCCATCGGGTGGCGGTCCGGAGCGGGGACGAATTTTCTCAGGTCGCTGATTCGTTCAACGGGATGGCGGAGAGCCTTGATCGACAGATCGGCCTGCTCCGCTCGATCCAATCCCTCAACGAGGCGGCCCTGATCTCGCCCGTCGCGGATGGCGTCCTCGCGCGCTCCCTCGACACCCTGCGCAGGGGGTTCCCGGATTCGGTCGGGATCGCCGCCCGGCGCTCGGCGCGGCCCGGCAATCCCTGGAAGGCCACCGTGGCCGTCGGAAATGAGACGCGGGAGGCAACGTTCCGTCCAACGCAGGACGAACTCGACCGACTCCGCCGGGCCGTGGCGCCGACCAGCCGGCAAGGGCTCGGAGAACTGGACCATTTTGGCGGCCTTGGCATCGACAGTGGATGGCACGTGACCGTGGTACCACTCTCGAGTCAGGACGAACTGGTCGGATTCCTTGCGGTGGCGCGGCCTGGCCTTCCGTTCGACTCGGAGGACTGCGCTCGGGTGCAATCGATCGCCGGCCAGACCGCCGTGGCACTCGCCAACGCCCGGCTGGTTGAACGACTCGACGAAGTCGGCTGGGGGGCCCTGAAGGCGCTGGCAAGGACCATCGACGCCAACTCCCCATGGACCGCCGGTCACTCCGAGCGGGTCACCGCCGTTGCGGTCCGAATCGGCAAAGCGATGGGACTCGACGACACCCAGGTGGAACTGCTGCACCGTGGCGGCCTGCTCCACGACATTGGCAAGATCGGGATCCCGGCGGCCATCCTCGACAAGGAGGGCCAGCTCACGTCAGAGGAGCGAGCCATTGTCCAACGACATCCCGTCATTGGAGCGGACATCCTCGCTCCACTCCCGATCTTCGCAGGCGTGATCCCGCTGGTTCGCTGGCATCACGAAGTCCTCAATGGATCGGGCTATCCGGACCGGTTGGTCGGCGACGGGATCCCCCGCAACGTCCGGATCCTCACCGTCGCCGACGTCTTCGACGCGCTGACGTCGGAACGGCCATACCGGGCTGCCTGGCCGGCGGAGGAAGCCCTCCGCCATCTCGAAGAGGGGATCGGGTCGAAATACGACGGTGACGCCGTCCGGACCTGGGGGGCAATCGTCCGTGAGGCCCCGAATGGCAACTGGGCGGCCACCTTGCCTCGCTTCAGGACCGGGCTGGAGGCCGTCGAGTCGCGCGGCTGACCCCCGTCGTCAGGGCACCCGCCGGAAGTGGGCGGGGATCCAGAGATAGAGATCCGCGGCCGCCGCTCGACGGGTCACGTCGATCGTGAAGTTGAGGTAGTTGGTCCCCCGCGCCGGATTGTCCCAGACGGCCCGGAACGCATCGAACTGGAGGTGCTCGAGCCGGCCCACGAAGGCAGGGCCGAACCGAGCCTTGAGCACCCCATTCTCATGGGTCACCACGAGGTCGCCGTAGGTGTCGTCGCGATAGGTGCCCGCGTACTGAGCCAGCGGCAGGGCCGGGGTTGTCCCCTTCACGATCATCGTCTCGCGCTGCTTCTCCGCTGCCGCGCCGGCTGCCTCCGCCTGCCGGACCAGTCCGAGGTACTCGGCGCTCCAATCACGGGCCGGCCCGCCGAGGTAGGCGTCGAACACCCGCATCATCAGCGAGAGCGGCAACTGGTTGCCGTTGAGATTGCTGAGGACCACGATCCCGACGTCGGCTTCCGGCAGGAGACCCACCATGGCGCTCATCCCGTCGATCCCGCCACCGTGCTGGAGGAGGAGCTTGCCGCGGTAGTCGCTCATCAACCAGCCCAGACCGTATCCCATGAAGTGACCCTCGGGGCTCATCATGGCCCACGACCCCTCACGCCGGACCAGGATCTCGGGTACCCGCATCGATTCCAGATACGCCTTGCTGACCAGGGAACGACCACCGACGACGCCCCCCGCCAGCTGGAACTGGAGCCA
>CADEGB010000211.1 GCA_902826755.1 uncultured Gemmatimonadota bacterium | reverse complement strand
TCGACTCCGCTCCGGTAGCCGAACCGACGCTGGCCATCGAACTCACCCCGGCGGCCGAGCCGACGCTGGCGATCGAGCCCGCTCCGGTCGTCGAACCGACGGTGGCCATTGAACCCACCGTCGCGATTGAACCGACGCTGGCGATCGAACCCGCTCCGGTCCTCGAAACGACGGTGGCCATCGAGCCCACGGTAGCAATCGAACCGACCCTGGCGATCGAACCGATCGCGGTCGCCGCGCTGGCGCCCGACCCGGCGGTCTCGTCCTCGGGTGACGCGGATCTCGTCACCATGGAACAGGCCTCCGAGGCTACCCGGCCGACCATCGAACTGGCCGAAGCCGCGCCGGACGTGGTCCCGGCCGGCGCCGAGCTGACCGAACAGCCCGACGCGGTCGTCACCGCCATCGACGGCCTGGCCCTGGCTTCGTGGGAAGGCGCCGCGCCGGTTGCCGCCATCGACGGCCTCCAGATCACCGACCTGGGCGACGCGGTGGCCCCGACCGACGACGGGATCGTCGAAGCGGTCGACGTGGCGCCCCCGGGCGTCGACGTGACCCGACCCGCCGATACCCCGATCTCGATCGATCTGGTCGACGTGGTGCTCCCCGGCGAAGACATCGGCGTCGAGGTCCCCGAGCCCGTCGCGGAGGCGCCGGTCGCGCCAGAGCCGCTGCTGATCTCCGGCGCGGAGGTCGTGGCGCCCTCGATCGGCCTGGACGTCATCGCCACCAGCGCGGATGACGAACACCACGAGCCCCTGGCCCTGATGTCGGCGCACGACGAACCGGCACCGGCGCCCGCGGTGGAGGCCGTCGTGCCGGCCGACCACCTCGCGGTGGTCGACATCATGTTGCTCGACCAACTGGCGCAAGGCGCCGGCTTCTTCCCGAACTACCTGGTCGGCTCCTTCCTCCGGGAAGCGCCGTCCCGTATCGCCGAAATCGCCACCGCGGCCACTCGCGGCGACGGCAACCGCGTGGCTGAAGCCGCCGCCGGCCTCCGCCGCGCCAGCACCTCGGTCGGCGCCGCCCGGCTCGAAGACCTGGCCGCCCGAACCGAGCGCGAAGTCGGCGCCGGCCGGGCCGAACAGGCTGCCGGCTACCTCGGCGCCATCGAGCACTGCTTCCTCGAGGTCCGGCAGGCCCTCGAGTCGGCCAGCCCCCGCGGGCTCCCGGCCGACCCGCCGGCCGTCGGTGCGAGCTTCATCGAACAGCTTTCGCCCGACCGCGAGGGCCCGGCCCGCATGCTGGCCCTCAAGCTGGTCGATTCCTTCACCACCGAGGCCCCCAACCGGGTCACCGACATCCGGGGCGCCGTCGCCACCGGCGACGCCGAATCGGCCCAGCGGCTGGCCCAGACGTTCAAGGGCATGTGCGGCCTGATTGGCGCCGAAACCCTGGCCAAACTCTGCGCCCTGGTCGAGGCCGACGCTCGGCTCAAGCGGGTCGCGCTGGCCGAGCGGTACATGGAGCACCTCGAGAACGAGCTGGTCCGGGTCCAGCATACGCTCGCCAAGGCCCGCGGCTGATCCCAGTCGACCGGTCGGAAAAAGGAAAACCCGAAGGGGCGAGCCACGGCTCGCCCCTTCGGCGTTCCCGACCCCCGTACCTAGCCTCCATCGGCCGATCCATATAGGGTAGTGGGCGACCAAACGCGGTCGTACTCCCTGAGGAAGCCCGGATCCATGTCGAAATCGTCGTCCCGCCGGCTCGGCCCCCTTGTGGCCATCGTGGCCGTGCTCGTCAGCCCCGTCCCGGTCGCCGCCCAGCGGCCCCGGCCGGCCGTCACCGTCACCGCCGTCACCCCGACCCTCGACGTCGGGTCGCTGGCCGGCCTCCAGTGGCGCAACGTCGGGCCGTTCCGAGGCGGCCGGGCCACCACCATCACCGGCGTTTCCGGCAATCCCCTCCTTTACTACATGGGAGCCACGGGGGGCGGGATCTGGAAGACCGTCGATGGCGGCCTCTCGTGGCAGCCGATCGCCGACGGCCAGCTCAAGATGGGCTCGGTCGGTTCGATCGCGGTGGCCGGCGACGACCCGAACGTCATCTACGCCGGCATGGGCGAGTCGAAGATCCGCGGCGTCTCCTCCTCCTGGGGTGACGGGGTCTACAAATCGACCGACGCCGGGAAGACCTGGAGCCACATCGGGCTCCGCCAGACCCGGACGATTGCCCGGGTGGTGGTCCACCCGAAGAACAGCGACGTGGTCTTCGTGGCCGCGCAGGGCAGCCGCTGGGGTCCGAGCGCCGACCGTGGGGTCTACCGCAGCACCGACGGCGGGAAGAACTGGACCCAGGTCCTCAAGGGCGACTCGCTGACCGGGCCCGCCGACCTGGCCATGGACCCGCTCAACCCGCGGATCCTCTACGCCGCGATGTGGGATCACCAGCGGATGCCGTGGTTCGTCCGGAGCGGCGGCCCCGGGAGCGGGATCTGGCGTTCCACCGACGGGGGCGACACCTGGACCCGACTGGGCGGCGGCCTCCCGTCGCTGATGGGACGGATCGGCGTCGCGGCTTCCGCCGCCAAGGCCGGCCTGGTCTGGGCCATCGTCGAAGCCGACTCGGGCGGCCTCTATCGCTCCGACGACGGCGGCCAGAGCTGGCGGCGGGTCAACGAGGACCGCGGGCTCCGCGCCCGTGCCTGGTACTACAGCCGCGTCACCGCCGATCCGGTCAATCCCGAGTTGGTGTACGTCATCAACGCGCCGCTCTTCAAATCGATCGATGGCGGCAAGTCGTTCGTGGCGCTGCCGGATCCGCACGGCGACAACCACGACCTCTGGATCAACCCGGCCAATCCCCAGAATCTGGCCAAGGCCGACGACGGCGGCGCCGCCATATCGTATACCGGCGGCAGCACCTGGTCGTCGATCATGAACCAGCCGACGGCGCAGTTCTACCGGGTCAGCGTCGACGACCGCTTCCCGTACTGGCTCCATAGCGGCCAGCAGGACAACGGCACCGTCGCCATCCCGAGCGCGGTCAACGGCCCCGGCATTGCGAATGACCACTTCGAGGATGTCGGCGGGTGCGAGAGCGCCCACGTGGCCTTCGATCCGGCCAACCCGCGGTTTCTCTACGCCAACTGCTACAACGGGATCATCACCGAACACGACCGCACCACCGGCGAAAGCCGGAACGTGATGGCGTATCCGTACCTCGGTCTGGCGGAGCCGTCCGATCAGCTCAAGTATCGGTGGAACTGGTCGAGCCCGATCATCACCTCGCCGCACGATCGGAAGACCATTTATCACGGGGCCAACGTAGTGTTCCGGTCGACCGATCGGGGGCAGAGCTGGACCGCCATCAGTCCCGACCTGACCCGGAACGACAAGACCAAGCTCGGCCTGGGCGGCGGCCCGATCACCAACGAGGGCGCCGGGGGCGAGGTCTATCAGACCATCTACTACCTGGCGGAATCGCCCCACGAAAAGGGCGTGCTCTGGGCCGGCACCGACGACGGCCTGGTCCAGCTGACCCGCGACGGCGGCGGGACGTGGTCCAACGTGACCCCCAAGGGCCTGCCGGAGTCGCTGATCAACATGGTCGAGGTGTCGCCCCACGATCGGGCCACCGCGTATCTGGCCGTGAGCCGTCACAAGCTCAACGACAACACGCCCCACCTCTTCAAGACCACCGACTTCGGCGCCACCTGGACCCGCCACGTGGCGGGCTTTCCGGAGGGTGAAGTGGTTCGGGTGGTCCGGGAAGATCCGGTCCGCCGGAACCTCCTCTACGCCGGCACCGAAACCGGCATCTGGGTGTCGTACGATGGTGGCTCCTGGCAGCGAGCCCAGTTCAACCTTCCGCACGTCCCGGTCACCGACATTCGGGTCCACCGCGGCGACCTGGTCATCGCCACCGAGGGTCGGGCCTTCTGGATCCTCGACGACATCGGCCCGATGCGCGAGCTGGCCTCGGGCACGGCTGGGCTCAAGCTGTTCCAGCCCCGCACCACCTATCGCACCCAACTCGGCTTCAACGCCGCCATTCCCGGTCTGGGCCAGAACGCGCCGCAAGGCGCGGTGCTGTCCTTCTCGGTCCCGAACCTCGACACCACCGCCACCGCTCGACTCGAATTGCTCGACCAGGCCGGCGCCGTGATCAGGACCTACGCCACCGACGCCAAACCGCCGCGGAGCAAGCTCGCCATCAAGGCGGGGTTCAACCGGGTGATCTGGGACCTCCGGGGCGAGCCGCCGACCCGCGTGCCGGGCCTGCTGTCGGCCGAGTCGGGCACCGCGGCGTCCGGCTTCCGAGTGGCGCCTGGCCGGTATCAGGCGCGGCTCACGGTGGGGACGGAATCGGCCACCGCATCGTTCGAGGTAGCCGTCGATCCACGGACCAACCCGACCGCCGCCACCCTCCGGGAACAGCAGGACTATCTCGGGCGGATCCGCGAGCGGGTTGACCTGATGCACCAGCGGGCCAACGCGCTCCGCGGCGTGCGCGACCAGATCAAGAGTCTGGTCGAACGGATCGGCTCGCTGCCCGGCGCCGACTCGGTAGCCGCTGCCGCCAAGCCGCTCCAGGCCGCGATCGACTCGGTCGAGCTTCAGGTTATCAACGCCCGGGCGCGGACCTTCCAGGACGTGATCGCGTTCCGGAACGGACTCTCCGATCAGTATCTCAGCCTCGGCGGCGCCATCGACGGAACCGACGAGCCGGTGACGGCGGGGATGAAGGCGCGGTTTGCCGACCTGGAAGAAGCCTGGCGGTCCCTCGGCCTCCGAATCGACCGGATTCTGGGCCCGGACGTCGACCGCTTCAACGCGTTGGTGCGGGGCCGGAACGTACCGGCCGTGACGATTCCAGCGGCGAAATGACGCGAGGAGGGCGACATGGAACGGACGGTGGTGATGAACCGGGTCGCGGTGGCTCGGGCGGGGATCTCATTCGGGTCGGCGCTGGCCATCACGATCTCGTGGTCGGCCAACCAGTCGATTCTCTGGGCGATCGTCCATGGAGTATGTTCCTGGCTCTACGTGATCTACTACGCGTTCCGCTACGGGAGTTAGCCTGACCGATCGATCCGATTTTCGCTTCACCGACGAATCGGTGCCGCGGGGGTATGACGAGTACCTCGTCCCCCCGTTGTTCGGACCGTGGGCCGAATCCCTGGTGGACCGGCTCCAGCCTTCGCGTGCCATCCGGGCCCTCGACGTGGCCACCGGGCCGGGCACCGTGGCTCGGGTCCTGTCCCGCCGGATCGGCCGCCGGGGCCAGGTGGCGGCGTGCGACGGATCGCCGGCGATGATCGCGCGGGCGGAGGCCAAGCCCGAGATCGAGAAGGGGGCGCCGATCGCGTACACGGTGTCGCCCGCCGCGCCGCTCCCGTATCCGGACCGGAGCGTCGACGTGGTCACCTGCCAGCAGGGGCTCCAGTTCTTTCCCGATGGGCGCGCCGCCCTCGGGGAGATGAAGCGGGTGCTGGTGCCGGGGGGCCGGATCGCGGTGTCCGTCTGGTGTCCGCCAGAGGACTGCACCGTCTTTTATGCCTATCAGCGCGCCCTCCGCGAGGCCGGCCAGGACGACCTCGCCAACCTGATGTCGATTCCATTCCCCCGATGGACGGCCGAGGATCTCGAGGCCCGGGCCACCGAGGTCGGGTTCCTGAACGTCCGGGTGTTCGACGAAACCCGCGATCTCGAGTTCGCCGGCGGCGTTCCGCAGGCCCTCCAGGCCTTTGCTGGCACCCCGATCGGACCGTTGCTTACCCGACTCGGCGCCGAGGCCAACGCCGCCATCGCGGCCGCGGCGGAGCGGACCTTCGCGCCGCTCGTCCTCGACGGGATGGTCCGCGGCCCGATGCGGTCCTGGGTCCTCCTCGGCGCGGCGGCCTGATGCTGAAACGCCTGGCGGTCTTCGGCAACCGGAACGAACTGGCCGGACCCGACGAACTCGCCGCCGCGCACCGACTCGGCCGGCTGCTGGGCGAACAGAACGTCACCTTGGTCTACGACGCCACCACGTTAGGCAGTCTCGGCGCCCTGGCCGAGGCGGCGGGCCGGGCGGGGAGCCGACTGATCGGTGTCTCGGTCATCGGCACCACCGACCCGCTGCGCGAGGACCTGACAGAGCATCGGCGGGTCGAGGACCAGCGGGCCTGGCGAACGGAGATCGGATCCCTGGTGGAGGCCTGGCTGGCGCTGCCGGGAGCGTTCGGAGCGCTCGAGGGCGCGTTCGATCTCTGGAGCTGGGCCGCCAGTCCCCCCAGGGAACAGCCACTCGGCCTCCTCGACCAGGCCGACTACTACTCGTCCCTGCTCAAGACCGCGTCCGACCCGGCCGTCGACCGGTTCGTGCTCGAGTCGCAGCGGGGTCGCCTGGTGGTGGCCAAGGACGCCGCGGAACTGCTCCGCCGCCTGGCCGAGTATCGCCCGCCGGAAACCCGGCGCGACACCTTCGACGACGACTGACCCACCGAGGCCACCCGATGGTCGCGATCCTGACCCTCCTCGCCCCGTTCCTGACCGGCGGCGGCGCTCCCAGCGTCTCGGCGCCCGCGGTCCAGCCGCCGAAACCGGCGTACCAGGCGGTGATGATGCGGGCGGCTCCGGGTCATCTGCTCGACCTGATCGAAGCGCTCAAGGGCCGGATGATCGTCTACGGCTACGCCGGCGAGGCCCGACCGATCCTCCTCCGCCACTCCCAGGGCGACCAGTGGGACCTCCTCCTCCTCGTCCCGATCGGCTCGATGGCGGAGTATTTCGGGAACGACCGGTCCCGACGATGGCGCGACGCCGTCCGGCGCATCGGGTACGACGACGAGGCTTTCACCAAGCAGTCCGACCAGTGGGTGTCGTGGCGGGAGGAGTTGTACGTCGAGGGACCGCCGGTGGCGGAGCTCCAGGCGGCGGCCGCGGCGTCCGGATATTTCCACCTCGAGATCTTCCAGGCGCTGGCGGGCAAACGGGACTCGTTGCTGCAGCAACGGGCAATGGAGAACGACTTTCTCGGCCGGATCGGCCGTCCCGTCAACTTCGTGTTCACCCGGATCACCGGGCCCGCGTGGGACGCGTTCACCCTGGGCTTCTATCGGGACCTCCAACACTACGCCGAGCCGGCCCGAGTCAGCGGCGACGAGGAAGACCGGTCGGCGCGGGCGGCCGGGTTCGCGTCCCGCAATCACATCGGGGCATACCTCCGGCAATTCCTCCAGGGGCATCACGATACGCTGGGATCGATCGTCCAATGAGGACGGTCGAGACCATCGCGGTGGTCTTCGGGATCGTGGCGGTCTGGCTCAACGCCAGGCAGAACGTCCTTGGCTGGGCCACCGGGCTCGTCAACGTCGGTCTCTACAGCTTCATTTTCTTCAAGGGCCAGTTGTACGCCCTGATGGCCCTTCAGATCTTCTTCTTCGCGATTTCGGTGTACGGCTGGTATCAATGGCTGCGCGGCGGTGAGCGCCACACCGGCGTCGTGGTGACCCGGACGCCGAGGCCGATCGCCATCGCCGTCGTCATCGGCTCCGTGGTCGGCACCGCTGCGCTCGGCTGGGCGCTCGGCCGGTACACCGCGGACCAGCAGCCCTATCTCGACGCCGGGCTGTCGGTCGTCTCGATGGCGGGCCAGTGGATGATGGCGCGGAAGTATCTCGAGACCTGGTGGATTTGGGTCGGGGTCAACGTCGTGTCGGTCCCGTTCTTCCTGTTCCGGGGCGAATACCCGACCGCGTTTCAGTATGCCGTCTTCCTCGGGTTGGCGGTGAGCGGCCTGGTGCAATGGCGGCGGTCGCTGGCCGCACCGGCGTGAAGGAGAGCCTAACGCCGCGCCGGATCGTCGTGACCGGGTCGGAGTCGACGGGCAAGACGACCCTCGCGGCGGCGTTGGCCCGGGCGCTGGGTACCGACTGGGTTCC
>CADEGB010000210.1 GCA_902826755.1 uncultured Gemmatimonadota bacterium | reverse complement strand
GTCAAGCTCCGGTCGGGCCAGCTTGAGGCCGCTTGCCACCGCGGGGGCGCGGCCATGGATGGTGTGGAACCCATAGGTCGACACGTAGTACGGAAATCGGGACGAGCACCCAATTCCTGAGACGAAGACCGTCTCCTCCTTGCGGGCCCCGATGTCGGCCAGGGTCCGCTGGACGGCCTTGAGAATGGCGTAGTCGCCGCAGCCCGGACACCAGCGGACTTCCTGATCCGACTCGAAATCGGCGGCTGACACCTTCTTGGCGGGGGGCGGGGTGATCGTGGTCATGGTCACTGCTCCAATCGGCCGCGGAGTGCCGCGACCAGTTCCGAGATCTTGAACGGCTTGCCGGTGACCTTGGCCAGTTTTTCGGCCGGCACCAGGTACTCGGCCCGCAGCACCGTCACCAGTTGTCCGTTGTTCATTTCCGGCACCACCACCCGGCGGAACCGCTTGAGGAGGTCGCCCAGGTTGCGGGGGAACGGTTTCAGGTAGCGGATGTGGATCTGGGAGATCCGGTGCCCCTCGGCCCGAAGGGCCCGGACCGCCTGGTGAATCGGACCGTAGGTGGATCCCCAGCCGACCACGGCGAGGTCCCCGCTGTCATCGCCCAGGGAAACCTCCTGCAGCGGGATGTCGGCCGCGATCCCGTCGATCTTGGCGGCGCGGGTGTCGGTCATCCGCTGGTGATTCTCGGGATCGTAGGAAATGTGGCCGGTATCGTAGTCCTTCTCGATCCCGCCGATCCGGTGCTCGAGACCGGGGGTGCCCGGGACGGCCCAGACCCGACCGAGGGTCTTGGGGTCCCGGAGATACGGCTGGAATCCCTCGGGGTCGGTGCGGAACGTGACCGGGAAACTCGGCAGCTTGGTGGCGTCGGGGATGAGCCACGGCTCCGACGCGTTGGCCAGGTAACCGTCCGTGAGCAGCATGACCGGGGTCATGTACTTGGTGGCGATCCGGACCGCCTCAATCGCGACTTCGAAACAGTCGGACGGGGTGGCGGTGGCCAGGACGGGCAACGGGGTGTCTCCGTTGCGGCCGTAGATGGCCTGGTACAGGTCCGATTGCTCGGTCTTGGTGGGGAGGCCGGTGGAAGGCCCGCCCCGCTGGTTATTGATGATCAGGACGGGCAACTCGGTCATGACCGCGAGGCCGATTGCCTCCGTCTTCAGCGCGATGCCGGGGCCTGAACTGGTGGTGATGCCGAACGCGCCGCCGTACGAAGCCCCGATGGCCGCGCACATGGCCGCAATTTCATCCTCGGCTTGGAAGGTGACCACTCCGAATTGCTTCAGGTTGGCCAGGGTGTGGAGGACCGGGGAGGACGGGGTGATCGGGTAGGAGGCAAGGACCACTCGATCGAGGGCCGCCGCCTTGACGCCGGCCAGGATCCCCCAGACGAGCGCCTCGGTGCCGGTGACAGTGCGATACGTCCCCGGGTCGACCCGGGCCGGGGCCACCGTGAAGGCTGGGGCGGCCAACTCGGCCGTCTCGCCGAAGGCGTGACCGGCGTTGAGAGCGGCTACGTTGGCCTTGGCGATCTCCGGCTTCTTCGCGAACTTCCGTTCGAGCCACTCGATCGAGTGCTTCCGCTCCCGCCCGAACATCCAGAGCATCAGACCGAGGGTCCACATGTTCCGGCACCTGACCGCCTCCTTGGCGCTCAGATCAAACGGCTTGACGGCCTCGGCGTTGAGCTTGGTGACGTCGATCCTGAGGGCGTGATAGTCGCCCAGGGTCGCGTCCTCGAGCGGATTCTGCTGGTAACCCGCCTTGAGGAGATTGCGGCTCGTGAACGTCGACGTATCGCAGACGACGATGCCGCCCTTTCGGAGGTCTTTCAGGTTGGTCTTCAGGGCGGCCGGGTTCATGGCCACCAGGGCATCGAGTTCGTCGCCGACCGTCAGCACTTCCCCGCTGCCGAAGTGGATCTGGAAGGCGGAGACGCCGAAGGTCGTCCCAGCCGGCGCTCGAATCTCCGCCGGGAAATCCGGAAAGGTGGCGAGGTCGTTTCCGGCCAGCGCGGTCTCGACCATGAACTCGGAGCCGGTGATCTGCATCCCGTCGCCGGAGTCGCCGGCAAAGCGGACCACGACCGATTCCCGGTGCTCCCGGTGTGGTCCGTGGGCTGGGGTCGTAACGGTGGGAGTTGCCATGTCCTTCTCCAGGGTGGTTCCGCCCTGTAAGGTACCCGCGCCGGGCGCCGGGGGGAGGGGTTTTGGTCCACCGGCCCCGGCGCGTTCCTCCCGGCGACCGGCTTCGTGGGTTCGCCGTGGGAGCTAGAGGTAACGCTCCCGGATGATGGCGGTGTGGTGGGCCACATGCCCGTACAGGATATAGGCCAAGGCGCGGACCGAGATCTCCTTGGTGCTGGCGATCCCGCGGCGAGCCGGCGCCTCGGCCGGGAGGCCGGCCAGGAGCGCGATCGACGAGCTGCGGGCCGCAACCCATTCATCGATCAGACTCCCGAGCGGCCGATCGTTGAAGCGGGCCGGCGGGACCCAGGCGTTTTCGTCGAACTTCGGCAGCGGGCCCTGATCGTCCCGGGCAAAGACCATGGCGCGGTAGCTCATGACCCGTTCGGTGTCGGCCAGGTGACCGACGACTTCCTTGAGGGTCCACTTCCCGGGAGCGTAGGCCGCATTGGCCTTCGGCTCGGACACGGGCCGCAGCAGGACCATGACTTCGGCAATCTGATCCGTCAGCAACTTGACCAGGTCGCCGTCAGGGACCTTGCTGACGTATCCGGCGTAGAACGGCGCGTACTCGTCGGCGCCGGGACGATCGAACGTGGTTGCCATCGGTCATCGCCTTTCGAAGCGGAGGTTCTTGACCCGGCCGGCAAAGAGCAGGAAGCCATCCGGCCGGCCATTCTTGGCTCGGGTGATGCGGAGCGCGACCCCGCCGGTCTGTGCAAACGAGTCCGGCCCGGTCCGAACGAGGTCGCGGGCTGGTTGGTCGGAGACGGCCAAGCTCAGCGTCGTGTCTTTGGCCGAAAGGGTGTAGCGGACGTCGAGTTCCGTGCTGACGTAGGTCCCGGTCAAGGTTCCGATCTGGGCCGCGGTGGTGGCCGGGACCTCGAGCCGCTCGTATTGAGTCGTGTCGGATCCGCTGAGGATCAGGGCCACACCAGCGACCTTCCCGTCGCTGCCGCGCCGGAACGCCGCTTCGACCGGGAGGGCGGAGGCCCGGAACCGATCGGCGGCCGTCTGGACCAGTTCGACCCGCCCGGCAAACTCGGCAACGAGGCGCCCTTCCCGCGTCGACATGGTAAGCAGTTCCTCGGTGGCGGGTGCCCGGTACCGACCGACGAACGCGGTGACGTCACCCCCGCTGGCCGCCGTCGGTACGGTGGCCACGGCCGCGGGGCGAGCGCCGAGGAAGACATCGACGACGCGATGGGCAAAGTTCTCGGGCCCGGCGTTGGACGCATTGCAGAGGACGGCAACCGACAGCTTCCGGTCCGGCCACCGGGCCAGGAAGGTCCGATAGCCGCCGGTGGCGCCGCCATGAGAGATCTCTCGCTCCCCCCGATAGCCAGTGACGAAGAGACCGAGGGCATACTCGATTTCCTTGCCAGTGGTCAGGCGGCCCCGTTGATGCATCAGACCGGCCCATTCCCGTCCGCCGACCTGGGCGCTCTCGAGATTCTGATTCCACTTGAGGAGATCACCGACGGTGGTGAGGAGCCCGCCGGCGCCGTAGACGCTCATGAACGGCATTTCGACCCGGTGGCCGCCAGCCGCGGGCGTGTAGGCGGTGACCCGGCCAGGCACGACCCGATTCCAGTCGTCCCGCCACTGGGTCGAGGTCATCCCGAGTGGCTTGAAGAAATGTTCCTGCGAATAACGAGAGAGCGGCATTCCCGAGACCCGCTGAACGATCTCGGCGAGCAGGAGGAACCCGGAGTTGCTGTAGAGGAACTGGCTGTTGGGCGGGAAGTTGAGCTCCCGCTGACGATAGACCATCCGGAGCGCCTGATCCATCGAGTAGAGGACCGAGCCCGGCGCCTGGCCAGCCAACACGAAGAGCGTCCACATGTCGCGGATGCCGCTGGTGTGGTTCAGCGCCATCCGGATGGTGACCGGGGCGCCGTACTCGGGAAGCTCCGGGATGTATTTCCGAATCGGATCCTCGAGCGAGAGCTTGCCCTGGACGGCGAGCTGGGCAATGGCCGCGGCCGTGAACTGTTTGGCCACCGATCCCGACTCTACCACCGAGAACTCGCTCATCGGGGTGGCCATTTCCAGGCTGGCCATGCCGTACGCGCGCCGATAGAGCGGGCGGCTGTCGCGGTCGACGCCGAGGACACATCCCGGCGCGTCGGTGCGATTGACCGTGGCGAAGACCTGATCGATCATCGCCGTCGTGTCGGCGGGGAGCTGGGCTTGAAGGGCGACCGGCGCGATCGAGGTGGCTGCGCCAAGTAGAAGAACGCGAGCGAAACGCATGGCAGGCTCCGGAGACGAAAAGAGGGACCGTGGCCCAAGATACCACGGTCCCTCGGGTCCGGAAGCGGCGGCCGTCAGGGGGTCGACCGCGGTTCCGGCAGGAGGGTGACGCGGACGAAATTGGCCCGATCGAGGTACCGCGCCGCCGCCGCCCGGATCCGCTCCCGGGTCAGGAGGGGGAGGAGATCGTCGAGCGTGAGGATCCCTTTCGGGTCCTCGCCGCTCTGGTCATAGCCGGCCAGCTGACCGAGCCAATACCCGTTCTCCCGCAGGTCGGTTTCCCGGGAGCGAATGGCGGTTTCCCGAATCTTGGCGAGGTCCTTCTCGTCGGGGCCGGTCCGGGCCAGCGAGTCGATCTGCGCGAAAATGGCGTCCACCAACTGGTTCACCCGATCGGGCGCCGATCCGAAGGCGATGGTGAAGGTGTACTCCTCCCGCGGGATCCGGGTGGGAGACGGACTCACCGAGACCCCGTAGGTTCCGCCGAGTTCCTCCCGCAACTGCTCCCGCAGCTTGATGTCGAGGATGTCTCCCAGGCTTCGGAGGACGAATCGTTCGCCGCGAGACCAGGGAAACGCGCCGGAGAACACCAGTTCGGTCTGGCTCTTCGGTTCGAGACCGCGGCGGACCTCGCGTTCGACGACACCCGTCGGCGGCCTGATTCCGACATCGCGCCAGGTTTCGGCCCGCTTGGTGGCGGGCAGGTTGGCGAGATAGCGCTCCACCAGCGGCCGGACCTGCTCGAGTGCAAAGGAGCCGACCAGGACGAACGTGAAATCACTGGCATCGGCAAAGCGGTTGCGATACACCGTCAGCGCCTTGTCGAGATCGAGGGAGTCGATGCTGGCGGCGCTGATCGGCCGGGTCCGCGGATGGTGCTGCGACAAGGTGACCGAGAGCGTGTCCCGGAACGCCACGGTCGGGCTGGCGCCCCGGTTGGCCAGCGAGGCTCGGACGTTGGCCCGAAAGGCCTCGAACGCCTCCCGATCGGCGCGCGGGGCGGTGAAATGGAGGTAGACCAGCTGGAACATCTCCTCCAGGTCCTTGGGCGACGCTTGACCCCGGATCCCTTCCTGGTAGGTGCCGAGATACGGGCCGACGCCAACCGCCTTCCCGGCGAGCTTCTTCTGCAACTCGATGGCGGAGAAGTCGGCGAGTCCGCCGAGCCCGACGGCCTGAGCCGCGACGACCGAGGCCAGATAGAGGCTGTCCGGCACGAGCGAGGTGCCGCCCGGACTGAATCCAGAGAGCAGCACTTCGTCGGCTTTGAAATCCGTCGGCTTGAGGATGACTCGGACCCCGTTGGCCAGGGTCCAGCGGGTGACGCCAATGGTCGAGTCGGTGGTGACGGTGGTGACCGGCTTCGGTTCGAGCCCGGCGGCAACCAGCGGCGCGTCCGACACCGTTTCCTGGTAAGGCGCCACCTCCGACCGCCGAACCCGGTCGAACAGCGCCAGGAGTTCTCCGGCGCTCGGCACCGAGACACTCGGCTTCTCGGGCGCGTTGACCAGGAGAACCCGATCACGGAGCGACATCCAGGCCTTGGCCGCCTGATTGACCTCGGTCAGCGTGATGCCGGGCAGGAGGCGCTTGACCAGGTCGAATTCGACCTCAATGCCCGGCGACGGCGATCCGCTCAGGAAGTGCTCGACGTATTCCTCGACGTAACTCGCCGATTCGGTCTTGTCCCGTTCGGCGTGCGCCTGTTCGTACGCTCGCTCGAGATCCTGCCGGGCCCGTTCGAGCTCGGGTCCGGTAAAGCCGTGCCGTTCGACCCGCTCCGCCTCGGTCAGGACCGCCTCGAAGCCGCGGAGAATGCCGGTGTCGGAGACGGCCGCGCCGAGGGAAAAGACCCGGCTGTTCCGGACCAGGGAACCCTCGCCTCCACCGGCGCCGATGAACGGTGGGTTTGGCTTCTGGCGAAGCTCGGAGAGCCGTTGATTCAGCATCTGGGCGTAGAGCTGGCTCACCAACGAACGCCGATAGGCGGCTCGGGACGGATCGGACCGGCCCGGTTTGACGTAGTAGACGTTGACGGACGTGCCGGTGGCTTCCGGGTCGGTGGCGATGGCCACGGCGGTGGAATCGCGGGCTGGCACGTCGTAGGCCACCCGCGGCCTCCGTCCGGGTCGCGCCGGAATCCGGGCGAACTGGGTCCGGATCAGCCGAACGACCATGGCCGGGTCGAAATCGCCGACCGCGATGATCGCCATGAGATCGGGGCGGTACCAGTCTCGGTAGAACCGGGTCAGCGCTGGGGGTGAGAAATTCTCCAGGGACTCCTTGGTGCCGATCGGGAGCCGATCCGGATAGCGCGACCCTCGGAACAGCACGGGCAGTTGCTTCTGGAACATCCGGTTTCCGGCGCCCTGGCCCAATCGCCATTCCTCGATGACCACCCCGCGTTCCTTCCGGATCTCGGTGGTGTCGAAGGTGATGCCGTGGGCCCAGTCTTCGAGAATATCGAAGCCGCGGCGGAGCAGATGGAGACTGTCGGTCGGGACCAGCAACTGGTAGATCGTCTCGTCGAACGACGTGCTGGCATTGAGGTCCGCGCCGAAGCGCATCCCGATCGCCTCGATGTAGTCGACCAGCTGCTGTTTGGCGAAACGGCGGGTGCCGTTGAAGGCCATGTGTTCGGCAAAGTGCGCCAGGCCCCGCTGATCGTCGTCCTCGAGGATCGAGCCGGCGTTGATGACCAACCGCAGTTCGGCTCGGGCTGCCGGTCGGGTGTTCTTCCGGACGTAGTACCGAAGCCCGTTGGGGAGCCGGCCAGTGACCACCGCCGGATCCAGCCGGAGCGCGTCGGTGGATGTTGGCCTCGGCGCCGGTTGCTGGAGCAAGGCCGAGGAGGCAAGGAGCAGGGCTGGGATCACGGCGTGGCCTTCACGGTGTGAGATCGATGGTCCGGAGCGCGGTTGCCACCTGCCCGGCGGTCCGGGCCTCGAGGCGGAGCAGGTACTTGCCCGGACGGAGCCGGCCGAGGTCGAGTTCCACCGACCGACCGGTCGTGGTGGTCTCGGCGGGACCGGCCTGCCATTGGAGCGTCAGTGGCGCCTTCCGCCTGACCACGCTGAGGCCCTCGGCCACCCGGCCAAGCAGTCCGCGCCGGGCGGGCAGGAGGGCGACCGACACGGTGACGCTGTCGGTGCCCCGGCCCGTCGTCTCCCAGTAGACGCCGACCGGGCGGATCCGGGACACCCGGGTGGACGGGAGGGCGCGGGCGGCCGCTTCCTCAAGCGAGGCGGGCAGTTCATCTCCGGGCTCGAACAGGAGCGGGTCGGAAAGCAGGAGCGGGGCGGATCGATCGACCGGATCGAACCGGACTCGGGCCCGCAGGTACTGCCGGCCCCCGTGGGCTCTGGCCTCGACACTGGCCACGGTCGGATCGCCAGGCAGGTTTACCAGCAGCGCCGTGGGAGC
>CADEGB010000209.1 GCA_902826755.1 uncultured Gemmatimonadota bacterium | reverse complement strand
CGCGGCCCCGAGTCGCGGCCGGCCGGGGGGCGACCGCTTTGGCCAACGTAACCAGGCGTCGGCGGAACCGGGCAATCTCGGCCGGGGTCCCGCTGATACGGATACTCGCCAGCGTCGGGGCGAGGGGGCCGGTGGCGTGGCGGTCGGGTGGGCAGGCGGCGCGGAAGCCGCGCTCCGCCTCGCGGAAGACGGCGCCGACTTGATCGCTGGCCCCGGCGGCGTCGAACACCGAAGGGTCGACCTCAAACGCCCGGGCCACCGCGAGGTACGTCCGTTCGACGGTGCCGCGCTTCCGGCGCTCCCCGACCACTCGGAGCAGCCCAAGACGCGTGAGGAGATGGACGTGCCGATACAGCCCGGTCGGGGGCCGGCGGAGCCGCGCGGCCACCTCCAGGATGGTGGTCGGTGCCGCGGCGAACGCTTGGAGCAGGCTGAGTTTCCTGGGGTCGGAGAGGGCCCGGACCTGGGCCAGATCTCGCACGAGCCGGGGCGGTTTGCGGGCGGGGTCTGCCATGACGACAAGCTAGCCGCGGGGACCCGGTGGTGGGACGGCGCATATCCGGTCGAGCCGATCGAGCCCCACTACTCGGATCGCCCGGGTGGGCGGTAGGCAACCTGCGCTCCGTATTGGAGCAAGGCGACCACCACCAGCCTCGGGTATTTGGCCGTTATCGCCGCGACCAACCCATCCGGACCCGCCGACGCCTTCCGGAAGGCGTCGAAATCCCGGAGGTAATCCTGCATGAACCCGAGCACCTCGGGCGAGTCGGCGGCATCGACGTCCCTTTTGTGACCAGGGACTACCACCTCGGGGCGGAGTTCCCTGACCCGGTCGATCGCGGCGATCCATGCCTGTCGGGAAGCCTCGGTGGACGCGCCGAGCCACGGGTGCACCCCGTTGAACGCGAGATCGCCAACCAGAGCCGCACGGAGGGAGGGAATCCACAGCACCGTGTTGGCGGGGATCCCGGCGTCACCCACCAGGTCCTCGAGGATCTGCAACTCCTGCCCGTCGACGGTCAGGGTACCGCCGGGGAATGGCCTTGGAGTCACCAGGCTGTCGGGTGCCTCCTTGGCGAAAGGGCCACGCCGCTCCATCTCGAGCCAGCGAGCACTGGTCCGCCCGAACTCGGCGATCCCCGCCGCGGACAGATACACCGGGGTGCCGGGGAACCGCGCCACCAGGCTCGCGGCGCCCATATAGTGATCGTGATCGGGATGCGACAGGACGATCGCCTTGAGGCGCTTGCCGGTTGCCGCGATCCGGTCGGCCAGCCGGTTGGCGTCACGCCGGTGATACTGGGCATCCCAGACGATCAGCTCGGTGGGGCCACTGATCAGTGTGGCGATGACGTGGAACGCGGTCGAGTCGGCCCCGACGTGCTCGAGCCGGAGCTCGGGACCGTCGCGACCCGGTAGCCCCGACGCGGCGGACCCCGAGGCCAGGTCGCCCTGAAGCAAGGTGAGGAGGAAGGGAGCGCTGAAACGGAGGGTCGAACCCATCGATGCCTCGCGGCTGCGGGATGGTGGCAAAGCAACCCATCGTGGCGGTGTTGGACCAGTCAGACCGGACGATCGGAGCACTTTCCGGTGACCACCGGTCCCGATCCCGGGATGACCGGGACCCGCCCGCCCCGGTCGCTTGCCAAACCAGGAATCGGTTCCGATGATTCGCCGATGACGACGCCGGACGTTCGGGGCAGCCGAGTCATCGGGCTCACACTCCTGGTCGGGATCTTCTTCACCGCACAGCGCCTGCTGATGACGCTCGCCAGCGGACGGCGGCCGCCGGGCCTCTCGTTCGACATCCTCCAGGAGCTGCTCTACTGGGGCGTCTGGGCCCTCCTCGGCCCGCTGGTCCTGGCGCTGGCGCGGCGCTTTCCCCTTCACGGACGGCCGTCGTTAGGCGCCGTCGCCGTCCATCTCGGATCCAGTCTGGTCCTGGCGCCGGCCCACTCGTTCGTCGCCTTCGGGCTCCATCGCGTCCTGACCCTGGCGCTCGCCACCGACCCCGTGGTCCGCGAGCAGGTCGTCAGCGGTCAGAGCGTCGGGGTGGTTTGGGGCGTGTTCATGGGCTTCTTCTGGTACTGGGTCATGGTGGCGCTGGCCACCACCGTCCGGCTCCGGCACCTCTACGCGGCGGAGCGGCTCGCGGCCGCCGATCTGGCCGGTCGGAGCGCCACCCTCGAGGCCCAGCTGGCCCGAGCGCAACTCGACGCGCTCCGGGCCCAACTGCACCCGCATTTCCTCTTCAACACCCTCAACACGATCTCGGTCCTGGCCGCCGAGCAGGGCGACAAAGCCCGCCAGATGATCCTCCGGCTGGCGTCCCTGCTTCGTCGCAGCCTGGACGAGGCCCAGGATGAGGTGACCCTGGAGCAGGAATTGAGCATCCTGGAGGACTACCTCGACATCCAGCGGGTTCGGTTCGGCGACCGGCTCGCGATCCGGATCACCGTCGACGCCGAGGCGCGACAGGCCCGGGTCCCAGTGCTCTTTCTCCAACCGCTGATCGAGAACGTGATCCAGCACGCCACCTGGGGCCGGGACGACGCGACCACGATCGCGCTCTCGGCAACCAGGCTCGACGGCACACTCGCGATCTCGGTCGAGGATGACGGGCCCGGTCCGAGACCGGCCGCCGTGGGGCGCGAAGGCATCGGTCTTGGCAACACCCGAGAGCGGCTCCGCCGCCTGTACGGCGACCGTGCCTCGCTGACCCTGGCGAGCGGAGCGAGCCACGGCACCCGGCCCGGGGCCCGAGTCGACCTTCGAATTCCCTTCGCCTCGGCCAGCGGATGAACGTCCTGATCGTCGACGACGAACCGCTCGCGCGGCAGGGTCTTCGTCGGGAGTTGGCTCGACTGCCCGGCATCGTGGTGTCCGCGGAGGCCGGGAGCCGGGACGACGCGGTCCGGGCGATCGTGGAGGAGCGCCCCGACCTCGTCCTGCTCGACATTCAGTTGGGCCGGCATTCGGCGTTCGAGGTCATCGAGCAGATTGGCGTCGAGGAGATGCCGCTCGTCATCTTCGTGACGGCGTACGACCGCCACGCGATCCGGGCGTTCGAGGTCAACGCGCTCGACTACCTGCTCAAGCCGGTCGATCCGGTCCGGCTTCGCGAGGCGCTCGACCGGGCGGGTCGGGCCCAGAGCCCTGCCCCGGGCCGCCGAGGACCCCGACATGCCAAGGCCCTCGCGGCCGCCGGCCTCGACGTGGCGCCAGCCGAACCGGGTCCGGTTGAGCGGATCGTGGCGCGGGATGGCGATCGCCTGACGTTCGTGGAGGTGGCGGCGGTGGACTGGATCGAGGCGTGCGGGAATTACGTCCAGCTGCACGTCGGACCACGGCGCTACACCGTGCGGACGACGATGGGGAATTTGGCGCGCCGGATCGGGGCAGGCGGGGATCGGCCGGCGTTCATCCGGGTCCGCCGGTCGGCCCTGGTCAACGTCCGGGCCATTCACGCCGTGTCGCGCTACAGCAAGGGGATGTATCTGGTCGAGCTTCGGGGCGGTGGGAAGATCATCTCGAGCCGGTACCATCAGGGCGGCCTGCGAGCGCTGCTGGCGCGACACGAGCAGGGGTGATAACGCACCGCTGATCAGAGCCGCCCTCGGAAGTCACCGCCATCGACCCTGACCCCGCCGGAACCGGCAGGTCCGCGGGTCCGCCTCCCGGCGGCTGGCCGGCGTCACCGTCGTGTCGACCACCGCGGTGTCGGCCGCCGTTCGCGCGGCTCGATAGAGCGCCCGGCATTGCCGGACGCCCTCGTTGGTGTACATCCGGAGCAAGAACCAGACGGCCACCGCGATCACGACGGCTGTCGCGAGCAGCACGCGGCGGGGCGGCGTCGCGAATCCCGCGGGCGGGCCAGATGCGGTCTGCTCCATCGGGTCACCCTCCGGATTCGGACACCAGATATCGTCGAATCAGCGGCTCGTTCAGCGTGATCCCGAGACCCGGCCCCTCCGGCACCTCGATCCACCCGTCGACTGCCTGAATCCGTTGTTCCGTCACCTCGTGGCGGAGCGGCGAGTCTTCGACGCAATCCTCGAAGAGGAAGGCATCCCGAAACGTGGCCAGCCAATGGGCTGAGGCCGCGGCCGTGATCCCGGTGGTGTAGAAGTGATTCACCAGGCGCGCGCCCACCTCCTGGACCCGCTGCCCGATGAACGCAGCCTCGGAAAACCCATTCCGGGCCAGATCGACCTGATACACGTCGAGCGCTTCCTGGTCGATCCACGGTTTGAACGCGGCCGAGCCGCACTCGCCCTCGCCCGCGGCGATCGGAACGGGCGAGCGGTCCCGCAGCCAGCGATAGCCCGCCAAGTCGTCCTGACTGAGCGGTTCCTCCAGCCACCCGATCCCGAAGTCGGCGTATTGTTCGGCCCGGCGGAGCGCGGTGCGGCGGTCGTAGACACACCCGGCATCGATCAGCAACTCCGCGTCACCCACGCCGCGCCGGGCGCCGCGGACCAGATCGAGATCGAGGGCCTCCGACCGGCCCATCGGTTCCCAGCCGAATTTGACCGCTCGATAGCCCGCTTCGACCCAACGCCTGCCGATGTCGGCCGTGGCGGCGCCGTCCGCGCCGAAGAGAATCGACGCATAGGCCTTGATCCGGTCGTGCTGTTTCCCGCCGAGGAGTTGGTGGATCGGGAGCTCGAGGTACTTGCCCTTGAGGTCCCAGAGCGCCATGTCGACGCCGCCCATGGTGGCGACCACCACCGCCCGGCGCCCGATGTACATCGTCCGGCGGTACATCTTTTCCCAGAGGCGCCGGGTGTCGAGCGGGTTCTCGCCCACCAGCAGCTCTCGCAACCCGCAGGCAATGTTGTGACTGAAGGGCGCGTCGATGACGGCCTTGACCACCTCGGGCTGGGCCGCGACCTCGCCGACGCCCTCCAACCCGTCGTCGGTCCGGATTCGAATGATGACGGCGTCCTGGCTGCTGTCGGTCTTGGCGGCGACCTTGGGCAACCGGAGCACTTGGCAAAGGACTTCGGTGATTTTCATCTGAGGTTCCCGGCCAACGACACGCGGTTCACGATGAGGAGCGGACCCGGGAAGATATCGCCGACGCGAGCCCCTGACGGCGCCGAAAGCCGATTCGCGATCGTCCCGCGGGAGCGCGCCACCGAACTACAGCATCGCCAGCACCTGGCGGGCCGCGCGGACGCCCTCCTCGAGCGCGTACGGCGCCGACTGGTGCCCCGACAACTCCGAGTGCGCGAACGTCACCTGACCGAGTGGCTGGCGGAGCACGTCGCTGGGCGTCGGCTTCCCGTCCCGCGAATGGAAGAACCCCGGACCAGCCACGTTGTACGCATGCCCCCATCGGTTGGTCACGATGCCGGCAATGTCCCGCCGAGGGTCGAAGCCGGCGCCCGAGAGCATTCGGGTGAGCTGCCGCCGGATCTGCTCCTCGAACGCCCGGTAGGGCGTCCCGTAGAGTTTCGTGCGGGCGGCCTTGCCCTGCTCCACCGCATCGGCGCCGCGTTCTGGAAACGGAACGTAGAAGGTGAGCACGGTCGGAAGATCCGGATCCAGCGGCGGCCGATAGCTGCCGACGTGCATCGGGGCCCGGAGGTTGGCCGTGAATCCGAAGCCCCCGCGCCAGGATGCGGCGGTGAAGCCCAACTCGTAGAATGGCCGCCAGTTGTCGAGCGCCACGTTGACGATCATCATCGGCGCCCGGGGAAAGGCCCGCATGGCGGCCCGGTACGGCTCCGGCAGCCGCGCCACCGCATGCTGCCCCGACCATGCCGCCGCGGCCCAGACCACGGTCCGGGCCCTGACCGACGCGAGCCGACCGTCCTTGACGTACGTCACCACCGCGGGCTCGGTCCTTCGTTCCGGGTCGTGAGCCACATGGACCACGGTCGCCCCGGCCCGCATCCGGCACGGGATGCCGGGCCGGTCCAGCGCCTCGAACCGGATCCGGCCGTTATGCACGGCGGCAAAATCGGGCGCGCCTTCGATCGCGTCGGGGTTGATCCATTTGAGGATCAGCCGGAACAGTCCGTCATTCCCGCCGGGGAACGAGAAGATCTTGAGGCCGCTCGTCTCGCCGTTAGGCGGAAGCCGGAAATCCGCCGAAGCCAGACTGCGGAAGATGGGCTCGCCCAGCATGGCCGAGCCGACGTTGCAGGTCGGACCGATGGCGGTGGCCAGAATCGGATCGAGGAACCGAGCCACCCCGGGGTCGAGCTTCCGCTCCTTGGTGAGGTACGCGTCGTAGCTCATCGTATCGAGCCACTTGAGGCGGGCCGCCGCGTCGCCGGTGGGCGGCTCCTGGATCTCGCGCCGCCCCCGGAGCAGGTCGCGCCGGGGGTCGGCCGCCCACGGCACGCCCTCGAGCCCACGACCGAACGGGTTCCGGACCCACTGCGGCCGCGGCCCGTCGAAGAAGTACCCGTGGTTCTCGAAGTTGTCGCCCCACAGCTGGTAGAGGTAGTTGTCGAGCGGGAACTCCATCCGCTTCCGGCCCGCCGGCAGCGCCCCGAACTCGTACTCCCTCGGCATCCCGACGTCGTCCTGCAATTCCCGGAGCGGTCCGGTCGGAAACGCCGCCATCTGGTTCGACCCCTGCGGCCCCATCAGCCGGTGGCCGCGGACCAGGAACTCGTTCCGTTTCGCTTCGCCGCCCATCATCTGATTGTTCTCGAGGATGAGGCAGGAGGCCTTCCGTCCGGTGTCCTTGAGCAGCCGCCACGCGGCCATGGCACCGGTGAAGCCGCCGCCGACGATGACGGTGTCGTACAACTCGCCGGTGGCGGGCGCTGTGGCAATCCGTTTGGTAAAGAGGTTGTCGCGGATCCCGTGGCCGGCGGTGGCGACGTCCCAGGTGTTGCCGTTGGCCCGGGCATAGTCGCCCACGCCGCCGGGGCCGTTCCACGGGTGATGAGCCGCCTGGGCCCGACCGCCGAGGGGAACCGCGTGAGCCAGACCCGGGGCGGCGGCGCCGAGCAGGCCGGCCCCCGCCCCCATCGCGACGGCGTTGACGAAGTCCCGTCGGGTGATCTCGGCGTCCATCCCGAGATCGCGCTCTTCGGGGGTCAGGTCGGCGGATCCCGAGGTCCGACGGGGGCTGGCCATGCGGCCGACCTACGCCTGGAGCGGCGTCGAAACGCCCAGCTTGAAGCCGTCGAGGTCACGGAACTGGAACATCCGGGCGCCCCAGGGACGGTCGGCCGGCTCATCGATCAGGGCGCTGCCGGCCGCCTTGATCCGCGCGGCGGCGGCGTCGACGTCGGCGGGCGTCTTGACGTTGATCTGGAGATAGAGACCCTGGCCCTTGATGCGGTCCCAGCCCAGGGCCCCATCGTCCTGGTTGAGGACGATCTGGATGTTGCCGTCGACAATCACCGCGCCGGCGAGCTTCCCCTGATTTTCGAAGCGCATCGCCACGGTAAAGCCGAGGGCCTGCTCGTACCAGCGGATCGAGGCCGCGATGTCCTTGCAGGTGAGGGAACAACCGAGATTGGTGGCGTTCAAGGCAGACATGCGGGCTCCGTGATGGGGGTGAGAAGCGGTTCAAGATAGCGCCACAACGACGAACCCGGCGGGCGGGGACCCCGATGATAGAACCGGGCCCGGAACGGCGCTAACCCTCTTGAAGGCGTCAACGTCCCGAGCACCCGATCAGGAGACCACCATGCCCCGCCCCACTAAATCGATGCTGCTGACCCTGCTACCGGCCGCCCTGGCTCTGATGGGGTGCGGCGCCACGGAGCCTTCGACCGATGAAATCGAGCCGCCGCCCCCACCGCCGGCCGTCATCGAAGCCACCTGGACCACGATCGCGACGCCCCACCGGGACAGTGTCGAACGCTCGTTTCAGTATCGCTGCCCCGCCAATGGGGATTTGAAGGCGGGAATCTGGGGTACGGTGGCCTACACCGACGACTCCTCGATATGCGTGGCCGCGGTCCACGCCGGCCAGATCGGGGTGGCCCAAGGCGGCGTGGTGACCATCACGATTGGG
>CADEGB010000208.1 GCA_902826755.1 uncultured Gemmatimonadota bacterium | reverse complement strand
GCCCCCGCTGTGGGAGAATACTTTTTTCCGCTCGAAGGTGCCGACGCCGAGGCCGAAGCCGTAGTTGGTCGACTTGCCGTCGTTGAGGGTGGCGGGGGTCCGAATCTGATCGCGAGAACCGGCGGACGTGACGCGGGCTTCGTCGAAAGCCCGCTGCCAGCGGACGAGGTCGATGACCGTCGAGCACAGGGCCCCCGCGGCCGCTGGGCTGGTCATGCTGAGGGGCGCGGCGTTGTACACCTTGCCCGCCACGGCCTCGTACCCGGCCGATCGGTGGGGCACGATGGCCCGGTCATCGCAATAGGAGGTGGCGGCCAGGCCCTGGGGCTGGACGATCTTTTCGTCGATGTACCGGGCATAGGGCAACCCAGTCACTTTCTCGATGATCACGCCGAGGAGGAAGAAGGCCGAGTTGTTGTAGGCGTATTTCTCGCCGGGTTTGAAATCGAAGGGAACGTCCTTGAAGAGGGCCAGCATCTGCTCGGTCGACAGGTCGATGCGGGACGACTCGTTCCAGAACTTAGGCCCCAGGGCGGTGTACGACTTGATGCCGGAAGTATGGGTCAACAGGTGCCGGATGGTGACCCGATTGCCCTGGGTCGGATAATCCGGCAGGAACTTGGTGAGGTCGTCGTCGAGCCCAATCTTGCCTTGCTCGACGAGCTGCATCACGGCCGCGGCGGTGAACTGCTTGGTGACGGACCCGATTCGGTAGATCGTTTCGGCGGAGGCTCGGGTGTTGGTCTCCACGTTGGCGAGGCCGTAGCCGCGGGCAAAGACGAGCTGGCCGCGGTGCTCGATGGCCACCGAGGTGCCGGGCGTCAGGGTTCGCGCCATTTCGGCGGCGACCACGGAGTCGATTCGGGCCACCTGGAGCGCCCGCTCCGGCTGCCCCGTCAGAACGGCGGGTGCCAGGAGCAGCAGGACGCCAAGGCCGAGCCCGGTCGGGCGTTCGGTACGCGTCATGGAGTCAGGTTCTGCTTGGGCTGGAGGCGGGCGGACCAGAGTCCGCTGTTGAAGTCGGTGAAGAGTACATGGCCCTTCCACGGCATGGCGTTCATGACGAAGGCGGCGTTGGGGGTGTAGCCCTTCGGATCGTACGGCTTGAATACCGCGATCTCGCGTCCCTGGTCGGCCAGGTTGCCGAGGAGTTCGCCGGAGACGTCGACCAGACGGACGCCGCCCTCGTAGTAGGCGTGGTAGAGGACGTCGTCCTGGACGATGATGTCGTGAGCCCCGAAGTCCTCGAGGTGGTAGCGGGCCACCGGCTTCGGGTTTTTCGGATCGGTGAAGTCGACGATATGGACGAAGCCGCCCGACGTCTGGGGCGGGCCTCCCGGCGTGTTGATCTGGCTGAAGTAGCTGGTGCCCTCCCAGACGCGGCCGGACCGGTTCATCTCTTCGTCGCCGATGAAGAGGTAGGTCTTGCCGGTGGCGGCCTGGAAGTACGGGTAGATCTCGTGGCCGCTGTTGACCGGATAGACAGTGATGAGCTTCGGCTGCTCGATCGTGCCGCCGTACTTTCCGTTGCCCACGTCCACCACCACGGTGCCCGCTCCACCCTGGGCGGAGTAGGCGATGCCGTCGTGAACCCAGAGGTCGTGGAGACGGGCGTTGGGGTGGCGGTATTCACTCAGGTACTTCGGGTTGTAGATGTCCTTGACGTCGATGATGACGTACTTGGCCCCGCCCGAGACGGCGAACAGGTGATCGTTGGTGGCGAACATGTTATGGACGCCGCCGGTGAGTTCCTGGTTGAAGGTGGCCGCGACCTTCGGGTGGGCCGGGTTGGCCAGGTCGAGAATGACGACGCCGTTGACGCGGTTGGAGGCGCCTTCGCGGGAGAGGGCGCCGTAGCGTCCGTCGGGCGAGACGGTGACGTCGTTGATGGTGCGGGCGTCGATCCGGACCGAATCGGTCTTCACGAGGTTGTTCAGGTCGGTGATGTCGTAAATGAACGCGTAGCCGTCGCCACCCCAGGTGCCGACCAGGGCGTAGTCACGCCCGTCCTTGCCGGTCCAGGGCCAGAGGTCGGACGTGTGCGTGTTGGTGATCGAGCCACGGCCGGTGACGGCGATGCGACGACGGACTTCTCGAGGCCGGACCTGGAGCGTGGTTTCGGAAAAGGCCGATCCGGAGCGGGCCATGATGGTGTAGCGGCCCGGGTAGTTACCGGCGAAGAGGCCGAACTGGACGATGCCGGCCCCGCCGGGGAGACCCGATGGCGCGAGGGAGTCGTCCGGGACGTAGGTGTAGCTCCAGGTAATCGGGGCGTCGGTAACCGAGCGCCCGTCGGCCTGGCGAGCGGTGGCGGTCAGCTTGAGCACGTCACCGGTCCGGATGGTCGTGTCGCGAACGCCGAGCACGAGGGAAGTGACCGGATTCCGGACGACCGTGTGGGCCTTCGTGGCCTGGACGCCGTCGAGTTCCGCCGTGATGGTGGTGGTTCCGGGGGCGACCCCGCGGACGTTTCCGAACCGGTCGACGGTGGCAACCGCCGGATTCGAAGACCGCCAGGCCGGCACCGGGCTCGGCCGTTCGGTGCCGTCGGGGTGTCGAGCCTTGACCGAGTGGGCCAGCGTGATGCCGGTGTAGAGCCGGCCCTCGGCCACCACGATGTCGAGCTTCCCGATCGGAGGCCAGGTGATGACCACGGGGATCTCCAGCTGGATCATCCCGGAGGCGCCCTCGGCGATGGCGGTCAGGGTGTGATTGCCAGCCTGGAAGGCGGTGACCATGCCATTGTTCCATGCCACTGCCCGGCGGGAACCGAAGACCCGGACGGTGGCGTCGCGGACGTCGCGGCCGTTGGCGTCGAGGGCGCGGACCTTGAGAGGCAGCGAGTCTCCGGCCCGCATGGTCACGGCAGCCGGCTCGGCCACCAGCTTGGCGACGGTCGATGTCTGGGCGACGAGGGGGGAGCCCAGGGCGAGGGCCAGGGCCAGCGCGCCGAAAATGGCGCCGACGAGAGAGCGGGTTAGTTTCATGGCAGGATTCCCCAGCGGAATGAACGACCGACAGGCAGCGACGACGATGGCTCGTGACGACCGGAACCCGCTAACGATGTTGGTAAACCGACTTGGGCGCAAGGCGACCGTGCTCGCCGGCTTCCTGGTCTGGGCTGGGTCCGCGGCAGGGCAGGCCAAGCCGGCACCGCCCTCCGCTCGCTACTGGGTTTACGTCGGGGCTGAATCTGCCGACCTGATCCACCGGGTGCGTTTCGGCCCGGACGGCACGGTGGTCGAGCGGACCGTTCCGATCGGCGAACTCGCGGCCGAGATGGAGGGTCCCCACGGGCTCGCCATCTCGCGCGATGGCAAGTACCTCCATATGACGACGGGGCACGGGTTTCCGGACGGGAAGTTCTGGACCTACGTCCTGGGCCCGGACACGCTCGCCGGCCCCGGAACGCTGCTCGGCAACTTCCCGGCATCCCTCGACGTTTCCTCGGACGGGGCCTACGCGATCGCCGCGAACTTCAACCTCCACGGCGACATGGTGCCGTCGTCGCAATCGGTGATCTACATCCCCACCCGGACGGAAGTGGCGCGGGTCATCACCTGCACGATGCCACACGGGAGCCGGATCGATCCGAGCGGCCGGTTCCACTATTCCGGCTGCATGATGGATGACCAGCTGGTCGAGATCGATACCAGGACATTCAAGGTGTCGCGCCGGTTTTCGCTGGCAAAGGGGAAGGAAGGGCCTCTTTCGACCGACGACCGGGGCGAAATGGCCAAGCACGTGACTCTTCCCGACTCGAAGCGGGGCCCCGAGGTCGACCCGGCTGACGTCGGCCACGGCGGGATGCGCCACCCGATGACGCCGAACACCTGTTCGCCGACCTGGGCGCAGCCGTCGGTTGACGGGCGGCTGGTGTACGTGGCCTGCAACAAGGCGGATGAGATCGTGGAGGTCGATCGGGAGCGATGGACCATCAGGCGTCGGTTCCCGACTGGCCGGGGTGTGTACAATCTGGCGACCACGCCGGACGGGCGATTGCTGGTGGCGACGTTGAAGCAGGGAAGCGGGGTCCAGGTATTCGACCTCGCGGCGGGGACCGTCGTGGCCAAGTTCGAGAGTTCGACCACCGTGACGCACGGGGTCGCGATCAGCGCGGATTCGCGTTATGCGTTCGTCAGCAGCGAGGGCGTCGGGGCTCAACCCGGCAAGGTGGACGTGTACGATCTCCTCGCCCTGGCCAAGGTTGGCACGGCGGACGTCGGTCAGCAGGCAAGCGGGATCGCCTTCTGGAAGCAGGAACCGATCAGGTAGCCGCCGGCATGGTCAGGCGTCGGACCTCGCCGTCGAGGGTCTCGGTTCCGATCGTGACGTAGAGGTGTCGCTCGGTGACGGTCAGGTCGAAGCGGACCCGGCGTTCGAGCCGGGTCACCAACCCCGCCAGCAGTTCCCGATCCATCGCGTAGAGTTCGAGCTCCTCGGCCCGGAAGATCCGTTCTCCAGCCAGTTGGCGGAGCAGGATGGCGGGGTCCTTGTGGATGTAGACGGCCACCCGCGGGGCCAGCTTGGCCGCTCGGTGGAGGCGGGCCGCGTCGGGATAGCCCACATCGATCCAGGCCAGCCACCCCCCGCTCAGGTCCCGGATTGCGATGGCCGGGTCGGACCCGTCGGAGACGCCACCCGAGAACTCGATCCCGTCGCGATACTCGAGACAGTAGGCGAGGACCCGGGTCACCAGGGACTCCTCGGTCTCGGACGGGTGACAGGCCACCCGAAGCGAGAGGGCCTCGTAGACGCCGCGGTCGGTGTCGGCCAGGTTGACGTCGAAGGTGTAGATCGTCGCGGTGAGTGCCATGGTGAGTGCATCATACCGACCCGCCCGGGCGGAGTCGAGTTGCCCGGTCGGATCGGTTCGTGTACCCTCATGTCCGTCAGTTTCACCCCATTCGGAGTCCCATCGTGATGACCGTCGTGTCGGCGGGCGGGCCGACCCTCGTATGACCCGCGTCGAGCATGCCTGGGCCAACCCGGCGCACCTCTGGCGGAACCCGGAGCCGAAGCCGAGTTATGACGTGGTCGTCGTCGGCGGCGGGCTTCATGGGCTGGCGACGGCTTACTACCTGGCGCGGAACCACGGCCTCACCAATGTGGCGGTCGTGGAACGGGGGTGGCTTGGCAACGGCAACGCGGTCCGGAACACGACCGTGGTCCGCTCGAACTACCTTCGGGACGAGAGCATGGCGCTCTACGAGCATGCCCTCCGGCTCTGGCCGGGCCTCTCGGCCGAACTCGATCATGACGTGCTTTTCGATCCGCGAGGCGTCTTGAACTTGGCGCACGGGCGCCACGACGCTCTGACGCTCAAGCGGCAACTGGCCGCCAACCAAGCCGCTGGGATCGACGCCGAGTGGTTGGAGCCCGCGGATCTCGCCTCGTTCTGCCCGATCCTCAACCTCGCACCGGACGTTCGCTTTCCCGTGGTCGGCGCCGCACTGCAGCGCCGAGGCGGGATCGCGCGGCACGACGCGGTGGTGTTCGCGTTTGCGCGGGCAGCCGACCGGCTGGGCGTCGACCTCCTCCAGGGATGCGAGGTGACCGGCTTCGACATCGAGAACAACCGGGTTCGAGGCGTGGTGACGACGCGGGGTCGGATCGGCGCCGGCCGAGTGGGCCTGGTCGGGGCGGGCCGATCCAAGCTGTTGGCCGCCATGGCCGGTTTCGAGTTGCCGATCCAACCGTCGCCGCTTCAGGCGCTGGTGTCGGAGGTGCTCGATCAGGTCCTCGACACGGTCGTGATGTCAGGGGCGGTGCACGTCTACCTGAGCCAGGCCCACAAGGGCGAGCTGGTGATGGGGGCCGGGCGCGACCCCTACACATCGTACGCGCAGCGAGGGTCGTTCCACATTCTCGAGTGGCAGCTCCAGGCGGTGCTGGAGTTGTTCCCGATCCTGTCGCGAGCGCATCTGCTCCGGACTTGGGGCGGGATCGTCGACGTGGCGCCCGACGCGTCGCCGATCATCGGTCTCACGCCGATCGACGACCTGTTCATCAACTGCGGCTGGGGTACGGGCGGCTTCAAGGCCACCCCCGGCTCGGGCTGGGTGTTCGCTTCCACGCTGGCCGCCGGGGTGCCTGACCCGCTGGTCGTGCCGTTCTCCCTCGATCGTTTCGAAACCGGGGCCCTGATCGACGAGCATGGCTCGGCGGCCGTGGCCCATTGAGCGACTTCTCATGCTGCTGATTTCCTGCCCCTGGTGCGGTCCTCGGGAAGAGAACGAATTCCGCTATGGCGGCGAAGCGGCGCTAGCGCCGACTCCCGACCTCGACGACAAGGAACTGGCCCGGCGGTTGTTCGTCCGCTCGGCGCCGGCGGGCCCGTTGCTGGAGCGTTGGTATCACGCCCACGGGTGCCGCCGCTGGTTTCCGCTGGTCCGCGACACGATGACCCACGAGCTGACGGCGCCACCGGAGGCCGAGTCATGAAGCGCCGACTCGATGGCGGGCTGGTCGATCGACGCCAGTTGGTCCGCTTTACCTGGGACGGCCGCCGGTTGCAGGGCTATCCGGGCGACTCGATCGCCTCGGCGCTGTTGGGCGCCGGCGTCGACGTGATCGGGCGGAGCGTGTCGCTCGATCGGCCCCGGGGGATCATGAGCGCGGGCCTCGAGGAGGCTCATGGCTTTGCCCAGGTCGGCGATGGGCGGATCAGCGAGCCCTTGGTCCGGCTGCCGACCACGCCGCTCGTCGACGGCCTGGTGGTCGAGAGCCGGGCCACTCGCGGTCGCCTGGCGGTGCCTCCGGAGCGGACCCGGTCCGACAAGCGACACGCCCATTGTGACCTGCTGGTGATCGGGTCGGGCCCGGCGGGACTTGCGGCGGCTTTGACCGGCGCCCGCGCGGGTGCCCGGGTCATTCTGGCGGAGCAGGACTTTGCCGTGGGGGGCGCGCTGCTCCGGGAGCGGCTGGCGGTGGACGGCGGTTCGGGGGCGCGCTGGGTGGAAGCGGCCCTGCTCGAGCTGACGGCGGCGCCCGAGACGAGAGTGCTCACCGCCACCAGCGCTAGCGTGCTTCTCGACGGGAACGCCGTGGTGTTGGTGCAGAGGTTCCGCACGGGATCGCTCCCGGCGGAGCGGGCCGGTCATCCGGAAGAGCGGGTCTGGTACGTTCGGGCGAGGCACGTGGTGTTGGCGACGGGTGCCTTGGAACGCCCGATCGTCTTTGCGGACAACGATCGGCCGGGGATCATGCTGGCCTCGGCCGCGCGGGCGTATCTCAACCGGTTTGCCGTGGCGCCGACCCGTGGTCTGGTCTTTTCGGCCACCGACGATGGCTATCGAACCGCGCTCGACTGGGCGGAGGCGGGTGTTTCCGTCGTCGGCGTCGTCGACCCGCGCCCCGAACCGGCCGGCGACCTGCCCGCGCGCGCGCGGGCTCGCGGGATCCGCATCTGGGCCGCCACGGTGGTGACCGGCACGGACGCCGACGAAACCGGCCGGTTGGCTGCGGCGCACCTTGCCGGGCCGGCGGGCGCGGAGCGGCTCGAGTGCGATGGGCTGGCGGTGTCCGGTGGACACGACCCGGCGCTCCACCTCCATTTGCAGCGCAAGGGCCCGACGCGTTGGGACGAGCGGCTTCACGCCGTGGTCCCCGCCGGGACGCTGCCGGGTCAGTGGGTCGTTGGCGCCGCGGCCGGGCGGTTCGATCTAGCCGGGTGTTTCGAGAGCGGGGCGGCCGCGGCGGCGGCGGCGTTAGGTGTCGACGCCGGACCAACGCCGGCGGTCGCGGCGGAGGTCGACGCCGATCCGGCCGCCCTGTGGCGGGTTCCGGCGCCCGACGGAGATGAAACGCGGTCGTTCGTCGATGGACACCGGGATGCCACGGTGGCCGGCCTGCAGCGGGCGGTCGATGCCGGGGTGCGCCACATCGAGCACGTGAAACGCTTTACCCTGATCGGCACCGGGGTCGAGCAGGGTCGCGCGGCCAAGACCAACGCCGGGGCGTTGGCGGCGGAGGCGTTCGGCCGCTCGGTGGCGGAGGTCGGCACTTCGAGCGCGCGGCCGCCGGCC
>CADEGB010000207.1 GCA_902826755.1 uncultured Gemmatimonadota bacterium | reverse complement strand
CGGTGGGTTTGACCGGAGAACTCGACTCGGAGCACTGGAGAGTGTTGTCGGCGGCCCGGCTCCGGGCGCTCACGCCGCATTCCATGAACCTGGAGCTCTGGGCCGAGGGCGGCCGCTCGGGCCGAGGGAGTGGGAGTGGCCGGCTCAGCGGAGCGCGCGGCCGAAGTGGGCCACCGTCCGATTGAACACCTGCTCGAGATTGGGGTTCATCCCCGCGAACGGATGCATGGCACCGAAGGTGTGACCCGTGCCCGGCAGGGTCAGTCGGTCCACCACCCCCGGGCGCGCCGCGGCCGCCAGACGCTCGGCCTCCGCCAGCGGGACCGCTTCGTCAGCGGAGCCGTGGACCAGGAGCCAGGGGGCCTCGATCCGGCCGGCCGCGGCGGGAATGTCGAGGACCGAGTCGGCGTGGGCATCGACGTCGTCGAGGACGTCGGGGTAAACGGCCTGCACCTGTCCCGTCCTGGTATTGACGACGTCGAACCGGCCGGTCCGGCGCCACGACTCGACCTGGGTCGGCGACCACCGCCTAACGTGGGCGATCGCGGCCCAGGTGGCCAAGGCCCCGATCCGGGGCGTCCGACCCGCGAACAGCACCGCCATCCCGCCCCCCCGCGAATGGCCGACGATCCCGACGCTCGACGGCCGCGGCAACCCGAGCCGGCCGGCATCGAGTTCGGCCAGGAGTCGATCGAGGTCCGCCTGCTCCGCGGAGAAGGTGTTGTGGGCAAAGCGATCGGGCCAGGCGGGCTGGCCCTCGTCGTCGACGCCCGATCCGCTGACGTTGATCGACACGGCGGCGAATCCCGACCGGGCCAGGCGCTCGGCCAGGGGCGGAAACATGCCCCAATCCTTGAAGCCCTTGAACCCGTGGAGAATGATGACGGCCGGGATCGCGGCCCGGCGGTCGGTGGCCCGGACGTCGACCAGGATCTGGCCCAACGCGCCCGGGAAGGAGAATTTTTCGAGAACCGGAGTGGCCATCGGTGCAAGGTGGCCGGCCCGGGAACGAATCGCCAGCGCTGCACCCGCCTCTCGTCTCGATTACTATTGCACCGTTGCATCTCCCCCGCCGAAGGAGGTCGCCCCGCTGCGCGCCTCGCACCCGACCCTGATTGCCGCCAGCCGGATCATCGGCGAACAGCGGGACACGATGGTGGCTCGCTGGACCGAATGGCTCGGTGAGCGGCTGACTGGCACCGTCACGGCCTCCCGCGACGTGGTGGAAGCCGAATTCCGCCTCATCCTCGATGTCTTTGCCGCCCTCGTCGGCCCGCTTCGGCGGGAGGTCAAACCGTGGTGGGCCAAGGTTTCCGAGCGCTACGGCCGCCACGCGGCGGCCCGGGGCATTGCCGCCGGCGAAGTGGTGGAGGAGATGCAGTATCTCCGGGAACTGCTGATCCGGAACCTGGCTCCCGCCATTGCCGCGCTCCGACCCCGCCAGGGCATGGCGCTCCTGCTCCGGCTCAACCGCCTCGTCGACAAAGGGGTCGGGATGGCGGTGGTGGGGTACACCAACGCGATGGACGCCACCCTCCTGCCGCCGGACGGCAACCTCGAGCCGATGCCCGACGCCGACGAGATCAGCCGCAGCCTCAAGGAACTCCACACCGATCTCGACGGCATCCTGGCCGTCCACGCCCGGGCCTGATCGCGTTCGAACGTACCCGTTCGCGCTGCTTGGGTTCATACCTGGAGTCCCCTCGGTCCTAACGTGACCCCCGTCGCTTTCCGCGCGGGGGCTCGTGTCGCTGGCCGAAACGCTTCGATCACTCACCACACTCGAGGGCATGCCGGCCCTGGCGTTCGAACTCGGGTTCGAGCCAGTCTGGCACCAGGTCTCGCTGGCGGCACTGGAATGGGCCGAGGAGGGCGGGGCCACCGCGGCGGTGGCCGGCCGGCGCGGCGGCATCGTGCTCCTCGGGGTGGCCACCCCGGCCCCGGCGGATCGGACGGCGCGCCGGCTGGCCAACGAGCTGGCGCGGCGTGGGAAGCTCGCGCTGGTGGCGGTGCTCGAACCGGCCGGGCGTCGGCTGGCGCTGGCGCCGGCGGCCGCCGACTGCCCCGTGGTGTCGGTGGCCCTCGATCGGATCCGGCGGATCGACCTCGAGATTCTCGGCCGCGGGCGGGACTTCGCGAGTGGCGCGCCCCTGGCCCGCCTGTTGGATTGGGCGGAGGCCCTCTCGGGCCGATCCCTCGACGATCGGTTCTTCCGCCAGTTCCGCCGCACCCTCGAGACGGCGGCCGCCGCGCTGCCCCGCCGAATTCCCGGGCGCGATCGGCACGCGCTTGCCCTGCTCGACCTGACCCGAGTCCTTTTCCTCTACTTCGTCCAGGCTCGCGGCTGGCTCGATGGACGAACCCGATTCCTCCGCCAGGAACTCGACCGAACGCTGGCTGCCGGCGGTGGCGTCGAACGCCGGTTTCTGGCGCCGCTGTTCTTCGGCACGCTCAACCGGCCGGTCGGAAGCCGGACCGAACGGGCCCGGCGGTTCGGCCGGATCCCGTTCCTCAACGGCGGTCTCTTCGAGGTCCACCCCCTCGAACGGCGGTGGCCTGATCCCCTGCCCGACCCGGTGTGGCGGGATGCCTTCGACGAGCTGTTCGAGCGCTACCACTTCACGATTTCGGCTGAGCGAGATGTCGGCGCGATCGGGCCCGACATGCTCGGGCGGGTCTTCGAAGGCGTCATGGACCCGGAAGCCCGGCGCGACACCGGCGCGTTCTACACCCCGGCGCGGCTCGTCGACGCCGTCGTCGGCGAGGCCCTGACCCGATGGCTAGCCGCCGCCCTCGGGTGTGAGGTGGCCGACGCCACCAGCCATTGCCGCCAACCGACGGCGCAAGTCCTGGCGCGGATCCGCGCCATCACCATCCTCGACCCCGCGGTCGGGAGCGGTGCCTTTCTCCTCGGAGCGCTCCGACACCTCGTGGCCATCCGGGTGGCCGGGGGCGAGGACCGAGGGTCGGCCACCCGCGAGGTCATCGGCACCAACCTGTTCGGCGTCGACCTCAATCCCAACGCGGTACACCTCGCCGAGCTGCGGCTCTGGCTCGAGATCATCGATGCCGACCCCGCGGCCGATCCCGAGACGATCGCCCCGCTCCCCAATCTCGACGCCATGATCAGACAGGGAGACAGCGTGCTCGAGCGGCTCGACCTTCCGTTCGTCGCGGGCGGCGGGCGTGGCGACGAACTGCTCACGCTCCGCTCGACCGTCGTGACGGCCACCGGCACCGCCAAGCGCGCCGCCATCGCCGCGCTCCGCCGGGCCGAACTGCGGTCGGCCCGGCAGGCCATCGAGACCGGGCTGGCCTCGGTCGACGCGCGGCTCCGGGAGTTGGTTTCGGCCGGGCGGAGCCGGTCGCTCTTCGGCGATCCGATGCCGCTGGCGCGGGCCGATCGAACGGCCCTTGCCCGCTTCCGCCGGGAGCGGCGGCGGCTGATCGGGGCCCGCCGCCGGCTGTCGGACGCGGCGGAGCTGCCCTGGTTCCACTACGCGTCGCAGTTCGCCGACGTGGTGGGGCGCGGCGGGTTCGACCTGGTGGTCGGCAATCCGCCCTGGGTTCGCGCCGAGGGCCTCGGACCCGCGGAGCGGGAGGCGCTCAAGCGGCGGTTCCGCTGGTACCGGTCCGCGGGCGGTGGTCGCCCCGGTTTTGCCGCGCTCCCGGATTTGTCGGTGGCGTTCCTGGAACGGGGGTTCGAGCTGCTCCATCCGGACGGCGTGCTCGGTTTCGTGGTCCCCGCCAAACTGGCAACAACCCAGTGGGGGGCCACGGCCCGAGAAGCCCTGGCCCGCCGCGGCACCCTCCACGTGGTGGCCGACCTCGGAAGCGACGATCACGGCTTCGACGCGCTGGTGTATCCGCTGGTCCTGGTGGCGGGACGGCGCGGGCCGGAAGCGGGCCACGAGGTGGCCATCGGGCTCGACCTCGGGCGCCCCGGGGGCCCGTCGCCCGCCCCCGCGGCCATCCCGCAAAGAACGTTAGGCGGCGATCCCTGGGACCTTCGGCCCGCCGACCCGGGCGCCGTGAGCGGCCCGATTCGGCACCCAACCATTGCCGATCGGTTCCGGATCCGACTCGGCGTCAAGACGGGCGCCGACGCCCTCTTCCTCGACCCGCCGGACACGGTCGAGGACCGACTGGTCCGTCGGGCGCTCCGCGGTCGAGACATCGCGCCGTTTCTGGTCCGGCCGCGGCGGCGGATTCTCTGGACCCACGACGATCGCGGCGCCCCGCTCCGGGTGCTTCCACCGGCGGCGCTCGCCGTGTTGACGCCGGCGCTGCGACGCCTTCGCTCCCGCGCGGACTACCGGGATGGGCCGCCGTGGACACTGTTCCGGATCGAGGCGGCCACGGCCCGGTTCCGGGTGGTTTGGTCGGACCTCGGCCGGTCGATCCGGGCCGCCGCGCTGATCGGACCCGAGGATCGGGACCTGGTCCCGCTCAACACCTGCTACACGATCGCCACCACCAGCGCACCGGTCGCCTTGGCGCTGGCGGCCTGGCTCAACGCGGAACCGATCCGCCGGCTGGCCGAGCGGCGGGCCACCGCGGCGGCCTCCGGGTTCCGCCGCTTCAACGCCGCGGTCATCGGGAGTCTCCCGCTACCGGACGAGGTCACCGGCGATCCCAGCCTGATCGACATTGCCCGCTCGGCGCGTCGAACCGGACGGATCGATCAACTCGGACTCGACACACGGGCGGCGGCGCTCCTCGAACGGGGCCCCGATGACGAGCCCCGCGTCGACTGAGGCACCGTTCGAGATCGGGGCCGGTTTCGACCGCCGCGATGCCGACTCGATCGTGGCCACCTTGGCCAGCCTGGTGGCCGCCCCGGAGGCGCCCGATCCACCACCACCCTGGCTCCGAGACCATCAGGTCAGGCCGTTCCGGCGGGCGGTGGCCGCGCTCCGGCAGCATGGCGGCGCGCTGGTGGCGCTGCCGGTCGGAACCGGAAAGACGTACGTCGCCTTGGCGGCGTGCGGCGCCATCACCGCCGAGCCGATCGCCGTCGTCGCGCCGGCCATCCTCGAGGAGCAGTGGCAACGGGTGGCGCGGTCGCTCGCGGTAGCGATCGCGTTCCGGAGCCATGAAGGGATGAGTCGAGGGCACCAGGCGCCGCCCGGTCCGGTGGTGGTGGTCGACGAGAGTCATCGGTTCCGAAATCCCGTCACCCAACGTTATCGGGCCTTGGCCCCGCAGCTGATCGGTCGGCGCGCCCTGCTGCTCACCGCCACCCCGGTGGTCAACCGATTGGCCGACCTGACGCACCAACTCCGGCTCGCCGTCCCGGACGACGCCCTCCGACTCGACGGGATTCCATCGTTAGGCGGGGCGCTCGAGGCGAGCCTCCCACCCGCCGCGCTCAACCGCCTCGTGATCACCGGCCGCCGACCGACCCCGGGGGTTCCGCTGCGGCTGCCGACCCGGACGATCGACTGGGGTCGGGACGACGCCGGCTTGGCTCGCACCGTCCGGAGCCTCGACCGGCTCCGGCTGGCCCGCGACCCCGCGATCGCCGCTCTGGTCCGATCCTCCTTTCAGCGGGCCCTCGCCTCGAGTCCGGCCGCGTTGATCGCCTCGCTCCGGCGGTACCGGCGACTGCTGGCCCACGCCGCCGACGCCCGTCGGGGCGGTCATCCCGTCAACCGGGCCGCCATTCGGGCGGTCATCGGGGCCGATCCCGATCAGTTGGTCTGGTGGGAGTTGCTCGAGGCGGACCCCGCTCGGGTCGACCTGGCCCTTGGCGATCTGGGCTCGATCCGCCGACTGGAAGGGCAGCTGCTGGCGCGCGGCGAAGACGACGGCAAGGCGCGCCACCTCGAGGCCCTGCTCGCCGACTCGACGCCCACGATCGTGTTCGCCACCGCCGTCGAGACCGTCCGGTCGCTCCGCAACCGACTGGCCGGAACGGCGGTCGGTTGGCTGACCGGCAGCCGGGCAGGCATCGGGCCGCTCGCGGCATCTCGCGCGGCGGTATTGCGGAACTTCAGCCCGGGACTTTCGGCCACCGGCGTTCGTCCGCTCCGGGTACTCCTGGCCACCGACGTGGCGGCCGAGGGGCTCGACCTGCAACGGGCGGGCCGGATCGTACACTACGACCTGCCATGGACGTCGGTCCGGCTGGAACAACGGGACGGCCGGGCCATCCGAGACGGCTCGGAGCACGCGGCGGTCGAGGTCGTCCGGTTCGCGATCCCCGCGGCGCTGGAGGCCCGTTTGGCGCTCGAGGCGGCCCTCGATCGGAAGAGCGTCCTGCCGACCCGGATCGGACTCGCGGCCGACGCCGCGACCATCTTTGCCGTCGGCGACCGACTGGCGGCGCGGTGGCCCGGAGCGGTGACCACCGGGTGGAGTGAGGCGAGGGGCGCCGCCGCGGTGGCCGGGTTCCGGCTGGTCGACGAGGCGGGCCAAACGGGGGCCCTGATCCTGGCTCGGGTCGGGCCTGGAGCGTGGAGCGCCGATTGGGCGGTGGTGGAGCGCGCGCTCGAACTGGCCATGGCGGGGACGCCGACGTCGCCGGCCCTGGCCGAGGTGCTGGGCTCGCTGGAGACGCCGGTCGTCGAGGCACTGGCCACGATCACCGGCCACTCGCTGTTTTCGGCGCCGATTCCCGGAAGAATCCTGGCCGAACTTCACGCCACCACCGCGCGTTGTCGGCGCGATCGTCGGGACCTCGACCTGGATCGGTTGAGCGAGGGGCGGGCCGCGGTCCTGGTCACCGCCACCCTGGTAGCCTTGATCTGCTGAGCGGTGTAGCTTGGCCGCCATGCCGAACCACCATGCGGTCTTTTTCGATCTCGATGGCACCCTGCTCGACTCGATCCGGCTCATCATCGACAGCTATCACCATGCGCTGGCCACGCATGGCCTCCCGGCCCGGAGCGATGCGCATTGGTTGGCCGGGATCGGAACCCCGCTCCGGGTTCAGTTTCGCGACTGGGCCGACCGGCCGGAGCTCTTCGAGGCGTTGATCGCCACCTATCGGGATTTCAACATCTCGAACCACGACACCCGGGTCAGCGCCTACCCGGGCGCCATCGACATGGTCCGGGCGGTGCGGAGCCGAGGACTCGGGACCGGACTCGTCACCAGCAAGCAGCGCGCGGGAGCGGAGCGGGGCCTCAGGTTCCTCGGCCTCGACGGCGCCATGGACGTCATCATCGCGGCGGACGACGTGGTGAATCCGAAGCCCCATCCGGAACCGCTCTTCAAGGCCGCCGCCCACCTCGGCACCGACCCGACCCGCGCCATCTACGTGGGCGACAGCGTGCACGACATGGAGAGTGGCCGAGCCGCCGGGATGCGGACGGCGGCGGCGTTGTGGGGGCCGTTTTCGCGGGAGCATCTGGCCTCCGCGGAGCCGGACCACTGGCTCGAGCATCCCGGGGAGTTGCTCGCCCTGCTCGATTGAGCCCAGCAGGCGCCCGCGGGGGCGAGGCGGGCCGCCGTCATCGCTTGCCGATCATTGAATACTGAGATAGAGTTGAACGGAGTGGCGTCGGCGATCGGTCGTGACGATCGGCGGCCGAGCGTCGAACCAGGAGTCCGTTCATGTCTCGCCGCTCCCCATTTGGCGCGCTCCCGCTCGTTGCTCTCCTGGCCGCGGGGGCCGGTCCAGACATCGCGGCCCAGTCGCGGCCGTTTCCCCCGCCCATTGCCATCCAGGTATTCCATCGACCGGCGCCGCTCCCGGCCGGTCCGACCCGCTACCTCTGTTACGAACTCCATCTCACCAGCTACGGGGCCGACACGGCCCGGATCGTCCGAGTCGAGGTGTTCGAGGCGCCGATCGGGAACGGCACGCCGCTGCTGGTGTACGGGGGCAACGAGTTGGCCGCCGTCACCGCCCGACCGGGGGTTGGTCTCCGGGGCCTCGAACGCGCTCCCCCAACCGACGTGATCGGGCCCGGATCGCACGCGATGGTCTATGTCTGGGTTCCGTTGCCCGCGGCCGGCCCAGCCCCTGCCCGGCTGGTCAATCGGGTCACCTTCGAGTTAGGCCCCAATGGGAACCGATACGAGGACGCGG
>CADEGB010000206.1 GCA_902826755.1 uncultured Gemmatimonadota bacterium | reverse complement strand
GACGATGGCACGGTCTCACAACTTTCAATACGACACCGACGCGGATCGCGCGGCGTTGCCGGCGCGCAACGCCGCCGTTCTCGATCGAGCGGAGCGGCTCCCCGCCGAACCAGCCGCCCTTCGGGAGGGACGAGACGCGCTCCTTGCCGTCCGGCGCGAAGGACTCGCGGTCCCGCCGGTTCCCAATCACCCCCACTACGCCCTCTACTACCTCGACGAAGCCGACGCCGAATCCTGGGGTCGCTGGCTCGGCGCCGGGATGGCCGGGTGGCTCGAGCGGTTCGACGCGGCGCCCGAGACTCTCACCGCCTGGTGCTGGCGGGTCCTTTGGAAGGACCTCCCCAGGCGTTAGGTGGGGTCCGACGCACTCCTAGCGTAGCCACACGACCACCAGCCCGCACCCCAGCGACTCGCGGTAGGCAAACTCCGTCGGCACCCAGCTCCCGCGGCGATACACCTCCAGGGCCTCGACCTGTTCCCGGTCGAAATCGGCCAACGAGATCCCGGGCCAGGGTGTGCTCCCGTTGACCGAAATCGCGGGCGCGCAATCTGGGTGGAACGACATCACGGCCGACCGGCCCGTCGGCAGCCAGGTTCCATCGTCGGCCACGTAGGAGCCTCCCCGCCGGACCAGCCGGCCCATCGTAAGCACATCGCCGGCCGCTCCGTAGCGTTGCTCGAGGGTAAACCGGGTCCGTCCCGGCAGGTGGCGCTGCACGATGTCGATCAGGTCGCCAGGCACCCGGGAGATATCGTCCCGGGTCAGGAACTTCCCGAACGCCGAATGGGAACGGGTGTCGAAATCCTGGTACCGGTGCCGGCTCATGCCGCCCTCGGCCAGGACTGTCAGTTCGGCCAGGCGAGTCGGCAACGGTTCGAGGGATACCGGCAAGACGCGGACTTCGCCGGCTCCCAGCGTGGCGGTCAGGCGGACCGGGGCGTAGCCGATCCGGCGGATCAGGATCCAGTGGCGGCCGGCAGGAACCCCATCGAGTCGGTAGGCCCCACCTGAGGCTGTCGTGAACCGGACCTTGGTGCCGAGCACCTCGATCGTGGCGCCGTCGAGGGGGCGGCCGTCGGTGGCAGTGAGGGTGCCGCGGAGCGACGCGGCTGGCGTTTGAGCCGCCGCCAGGCCGGCGGCGGCGACGAGCAAGACGAGCGACACGGCAACCCGCATGGGGGCCTCCTGCTGATCCGCGTCTCCGACTTGATCCGAGGACCTTGGCCCCGGATCGACACGGTCATTTGAGCCACACCACTACGAGACCGCACTCCGTGTTCCCGTTGAACGAAATCGGGACGTGGCGAGGGCGATACACCTCCATCGCCTCGATGTCCTCCACTTGGAAGTCCCGAAGGGAATAGCCCGGCCAGGGCTGCGTGCCGTTGACGGAAACGCCTGGGGGACACAGGCCGTTGGCCGTGCGGGTCGATGCCCATGTCGGGCCGAGGTACCCGATGCCCCGGGTGGACGGGGGGTCCCAGTTGGCCTGCTCCAGATCCATGCGGGTCCGGCCCGGGAGACCGCGGATCGCGAGGTCGACCACGTCATAGGGCCGCAGCCTGGCGATGTCGTCCCGGGTGTAGAACCGCCCGAGGGCCGATCGACTCCGCCACCGGAAGTCGAAGTAGCGCCAGGCGGTCATCCCGCCCTGGACCTGCAGTTCGGGCAGTTCGTACGGGGCTTGTTCCAGACGGATATCGAGGTCGCGCACCTGATCGGCCACCAGGGTGGCCGTGAAAGTGATCGGCGCGTAACCGATCCGGCGGACCCGGAGCCAATAGGGACCCGGCTTCAGGCTGTCGAAGCGGAAGGCACCGTCGGCGCCCGTCACTCGGTGGAGTTTGGTGCCGAAGATCTCGATCGTGGCCTGGTCGAGGCGGCGGAGGCTGTCGCTGACCACGCCGGTAATGACGCCGGTGCGGGTTTGGGAATGGGCCTCAGGCGCCCAGAACGCCAGGCAAGCGGCGGCGGCGCCTAACCAGCGGGATCGGTAGCTCATGGAAACACCTCCCCGGGGCGCGTCTCCGACCCAACCATGTTATGGAGCGCGGCTCGAAACGGCAACCGGCTAGCGGAGCACGGGGCTTCGGTGGACTGATTTTCCGTCAAGCAGCGTCAGCAGTACCTTGGTTTTCCCGACCTCGGTCGGCGGCACTGAGTAGAGGTCGCGATCGAGCACGATCAGGTCTGCCACCCGCCCCACCTCGAGCGTGCCCGCTTCGCGCTCCTGGCCGGCGGCGAAAGCGGCGTTGGCGGTGTAGGCCCGGAGCATCGTGGTCAGATCGACCAGCTCGTCCGGTATCCACGCCGGGCCGGCCGAATCGGTCGGCCCCCGCCGGGTGATCGCCACCTGGATGGCCTCGAGCGGGTTCAGCGACGAGACCGACCAGTCGCTTCCGCCAACCACCACGGCCCCGCTTTTGACCAACGACGCGATCGGATAGAGCCAGCGAGACCGTTCCGGGCCGAGGACGGGTTCCGTCAGGTCGGTGATGTACTGGTCGGCGTACGCCCAGAGGGGCTGAAAACTGGCGATGACGCCGAGGGCCTTGAACCGAGGGATGTCGGCGGGGTCGAAGAGCTGAATGTGGGAGATGATCGGTCGAGCGTCCCTCGGCCCGTTGGCTCGCCGAGTGGCCTCGATGCCATCGAGGGCCATCCGGATCCCACGATCGCCAATGGCGTGGACGTGGATCTGGATCCCGGCCCGATCGATCCCGATCATCAGCGAGTCGAGCTGACCCTGACGGAAGTTGGCGACGCCCGTGTTGGTCCCACCCAGGTAGGGCGCCAGCAGCGCGGCCGTGCCCGATTCAATGACCCCGTCCGCAAAGAATTTCGCCGCGCTCGGCCGGTAGTAGTTGGTTCCCTTGAACCGGTCCCGCCATGCCACCAGCGAGTCGACCTGCGTTTGGCCCTTTTCGGGGTCGACGTACTGCGCCACGAAAACCCGCGCGGTCAGGGCGCCCTCCTGGTCGAGCGCGGCGTACGCCTCGAGCATGTCCGGACCAGCCGAGGCGTCGTGCAGGGTTGTGATCCCGAACTCGTTGGCCATCCGGATCGCCCGAACCAGTCCGGCCTTCCGCTGCTCGAGGGTGTAGGGTGGCAAATGCTTCGACACCAGATCCATCGCGTTTTCGCGGAGCGTCCCCGACGGTGCGCCGGTGGCGTCACGTTCGATCCGACCGTTGAACGGATCGTTGGTGGCCGCCGTGACCCCGGCCAGTTCCAACGCCTTCGAGTTGACCCAGGCCGAATGACCATCGGCGGCGGTCAGGTACACCGGCCGATCGGGGGCCACGCGGTCGAGCAGCGCCTTGCCGGGATTGCCACCCGGGAAGATCGGCAGCGCCCAGCCGCGTCCGCGGACCCATTCGCCCGGCCCGGCACTGGCGGCGCACGACTTCACCGAGTCGACGATGGCGGCCGCCGTCGCCACGTCGTCGATGAGGCACTCGCTCAACGCGATCCCGGAGCCGGGATGCACATGGGTGTCGCGGAAACCGGGCAGCACCATTCGGCCACCCAGGTCGATCACCTCTGTCGAGTCGCCCACCAGCCGATCGGCGTCGGCGTTCGTTCCGATGAACATGATCTTGCCGGCCCGGATCGCGATCGCCTCCGCTTTGTCGGGCACCGCCATCGTGTGGACGGCCGTGTTGCGGAGCACCAGGTCGGCCCGTTGGGCCGGCCGGCATCCGGCGATGAGGGCGGCGAGCAGGCCGAGGGAGAGCAGCGGTCGCGTTGGAGTCATGGCACGGTCGGCAGGATGAGGTAGGACTCGTTGGGGGCGCCGAAGTGGACCGTAACACGGGCCACCTGCGTGGCCGCGGATTCGGTTTCGCGTTTGCCGGTCTGGAGGTTCCGGCTGAAATACGGCATGAAGCTGGTGGTGACGACCGCTCGGAGACGATGTCCGCGGGCAAATCGGTTCCCGGTCAGCAGGTCGCGGAGGACCACCCGCGTTGGCCGGCCGGGTACCAACGGCGTCGCGTCGGGTCGTTCCGAAAGCCGTTGGGCATCGAGGCCGGGGCTCATCAGGTTCCATGCCGTGCCGTCGGGCGCCACGTCGAACACCCGGACCCAGATGTCGGCGTCCGGCGCGTCGATGCTCACCGCAAGCGACACCTCGATCGGCCCGACGACTCGGAGATCGCGCTCGAACGGATCGGAGTCGAATACCAGGACGTCGGACCGAGTTGCCAGGGTGCGGTAGTCGTGGGCCCCGGCGGCCCCGGCAAACGGATCGACGAGCGGCCGCATTGGGTCCGAGAGGAAGCTCCAGCTGCCGGCGGCAGCGGTCGTCGTGCTCAGCGTGCCCCGGGCCGGCGCCCGCCGGTCGAACTCAAGGCGAAGCGGCGCCGTCCCCGGAAGCGGCCAGGTGTCGGCCGTTCGCCAGGTGTTCTCGCCCATCAGGAATGTGCGGACCCGAGGCTCGCGGTCGACCCCGTTGTCGATTCCCCGGACGTAGCGATCCATGAACCGGAGAATCACCTCGTCGTAGTCGATGCCCGCGGTCCGGCCGAAGACCCGCTCCCCGGACTTGGCGCCAGCGGTGGTGTCGTTCATTCCGGAGACGCCATGAACCCACGGGCCCAGCAACAGGAAGGACCGCGGGTCGCTCTCGCCTCGCCGCGCCGCCAGCAAGCCGAGGTGATTGGTGAGGGCGCCCTCGGGGCCGTAGTTGTCGTCGTGCCATCCGCTCAGGTTGAGCACCGCGGCGCCGACCCGATCGTACTTGGTCGTCAGGTCGGCCCAGGCCCACCACGGGTCGCGGGGCGGGTGCTGGAGCCACTCGAGATACCACGGCGCCACGGCGGCCAGGTCGGGCACGTCGGTGATCGGGAGATGGTCGACGAACCGCCGCTCGACCGATGCCCACGTGGCCCGGGCCTCCCGGCTGGTCCGTGGGCCCGGAACGTTGTTCCGGACCCGGACGTCGGGCGCGATGTTGAACCAGATCCACGAAGGCCAGGAGAGATCCGGCATCCCGCCCGCGTACCAGAAGTTGGTGGGGCGTGAGAACGTCATCGCCGGCACCATGGCCTTGAGATGGGGTGGCGACTCGACCGCCGCGAGCCACTGTACCGCCCCGGGGTACGAGAGGCCGAAGGTGCCGACGTCGCCCGTGGACCAGGGTTGGGCCGCCGCCCACTCGATCGTGTCGTAGCCGTCGCGACCTTCCTGGCGGTACGGATCGAACCGCCCCGCCGACCGATATCGGCCCCGGACGTCCTGAGCCACCACCACATACCCCCGGGCCACCGCCCGCCGAAAGGTCGAATACGACCCGACGGCCTGGGTCGCGCCGTAGGGCGTGCGGTACACCAGCACCGGGAACCGCCCCGTGGCCGCCGGGCGCAGAACGGTGGCCCGGAGGACCACGCCATCCCGCATGGGAACCGCCACGTTCGTGTCGACGATCGGCTGTCCGATTCCTGGACGGGCCCAGAGGATCAGTGCTGTCGCAATCGTGAAGATTCGCATGGGAATCCGACCCGGGCCCATGACCCGGGATGAAGGCCCGCGAGGTTGGTGGAACGGGGAATCCGAGGTTAAGCTATGCCCGTCCCATGACATATCGCTACCCTGAAACGGCGGTTCTCTACCGCAAGCTGACCCGTACCTTCCCGCGCATCGTTCGGGGGCAGGGTTCGCGGCTGTTCGACGAAACGGGCAAGGAATATCTCGACGGATCCGGCGGCGCGTATGTCGCGAATCTCGGGCACGGCGTGGCCGAGGTCGTCGCCGAGGTGGCCGATCAGATCCAGCGGGTGGCCTACGTCAGCGGGCTGACGTTCACCAACGACGCGGTCGAGGCACTGGCCGCCGAGCTGGCCCCGCTCTCTCCCGGCGATCTCGACAAGTTCATGTTCCTCACCAGCGGCTCCGACGCGGTCGAGGCCGCCCTCAAGCTGGCGCGGCAGTACTGGGTCGAGACCGGATTTCCGGGCAAGCACAAGATCATCGCCCTGGCCCCGGGGTATCACGGCAACACCATGCTGGCCCTGGCCGCCTCGGCTCGGAAGCACTATCAGACGCTGTTCAAGGAGTGGTTGGTGCCGGTGGTGCAGATGCCGGCGCCGTACCGGTACCGCTGCGACTGCGGCGACGGGGCCGACTGTCCCCGCTGTACCGGCCGCCTGCTCGAGGAGGTCATTGCCCGGGAAGGGGCTGACAGTATCGCCGTCTTCGTTGGCGAGACGATCGGCGGCTCCTCAACCGGTGCCTCGGTGCCTCGCCCCGAGTACTGGCGCACCATTCGGGATATCTGCACCCGGCATCGGATTCTCTGGCTCGCCGACGAGGTTCTGGTCGGCTCCGGGCGGACCGGCACCTGGACCGCCGTCGAGCGGTACGGCGTGGTGCCGGATCTCCTGACTCTCGGCAAGGGGATCAGCGGCGGTTACGCGCCGCTGGCTGCCGTGGTGGCGCCGGAGCGGATCCTCGATCCGATCGCCCGCGGATCCGGTGGGGTGCTTCATGCTCAGACCTTCACCCACACGCCAATGGTGTGCGCGGCGGGGCTGGCCGCGGTGCGCTACCTCAAGCGTCACGACCTGCTGGCGCGCTGTCGCCGGATGGGCGCGGTCCTCCACGAGCGGCTCGGCCCCTTCCGCGATCACCCGCTGGTCGGCGACATCCGGGGGCGGGGCCTCCTGGCCGGGATCGAGTTCGTGGCCGACCGTGCCACTCGGGCGCCGTTTCCGAGGGCGGCCAAGATCGCCGAAACGTTCACCGACCTGGCGCAGGACGAGGGGCTCGTGGTCTGGCCGAACGTCGGTCAGGCCGACGGAACCAACGGCGATCTGGTCTGCCTGGCGCCACCGTTCGTGGTGACCGACGAAGAGCTCGACGAGATGATGATCCGGTTCGGCCGCGCGCTCGACCGAACCCTGGCAACCCGAGGGTGATCCAATGACCGTCGCGATCGGCAAGATCACGTATACCACGGCCAACGTCGACATGGAGGCGTTTCACGCCGAGTTCGACCGGGCTCTCGACCGGGTCCGAAGCCGGGCTGGGGCGCTTCATCCGTTCTACATCGACGACCAGCCGATTTCGGTCCCGGCAAACGCCGTCGTCGATCGGAGCCCGATCGACCCGACGTTCGTTCTCGGTTCGTTCTCTGCCGCCGGGCCCGAGCATGTCGACCGCGCCGTCCGGTCGGCCGAGCAAGCTCAGGTGGCGTGGGATCGCCTCGGGTGGGGCGCCCGGGTGGCCGTGCTCCGCCGCGCCGCCGAGCTGATCCGGGAGCGTCGCTTCGATCTGGCCGCGCTGATGAGTCTCGAAGTCGGTAAGAACCGGATGGAGTCGATCGGCGACGCGGAGGAGGCGGCCGACTTGATCGACTACTACGCGAGCCAGATGGAGGACGCCAACGGCTTCGTCCGTCCGATGCACAACCTGACCCCGATCGAGCGGAACACCGACGTGCAGCGGCCGTACGGCGTGTTCGCATGTATCGCGCCCTTCAACTTTCCTCTCGCGCTCGCGGCCGGGATGTCGTCAGCCGCCCTGATCGCCGGCAACGCCGTGGTCTTCAAGCCGGCGGAGGATACCTGCTGGACGGGTCTCGAGCTGTATCGGATCTATCGTGATGCGGGGGTGCCGCCCGGCGTCTTCAATTTCCTGACCGGCCACCGTGAGGACATCGGCGACGCGCTCTGGCAGCATCCCGGCATCGACGGCGTGGTGTTCACGGGGTCGCGGGAGGTCGGGATGCGGATCTTCCACGGCCTCTCCGATCGCTTCGTCAAACCGTGTCTGATGGAACTGGGCGGCAAGAACGCCACCATCGTGATGCCGAGTGCCGACCTCGACGCCGCCGCCGAAGGGGTGATGCGGTCCGCGTTCGGCCTCCAGAACCAGAAGTGCAGTGCCACGTCCAGGGTCTACGTCCATCGGGACGTCATGGCGCCCTTCCTCGACCGGCTGCTGACCCGGACCGCGGCGATCACCATCGGTGACCCCACCCGCCGGGACGTCTGGTTCGGGCCGGTCATCAACGAGCGGGCCGTGGCCCGGTTCCTTGGCGTGGCCGAGGAGGCTCGGGCCACCGGCACGATCC
>CADEGB010000205.1 GCA_902826755.1 uncultured Gemmatimonadota bacterium | reverse complement strand
ACCACCTCCATGGCCGAGCGACCGTTGCCGGCCTGACCGACGACCTCGATCTGCGGGTGCTCCGCGAGCAACGTCACGACCACGTCCCGGGCCGCTGGCTCATCGTCGACGATCACGGCCCGGATCGGCTCCGCGCGGCTCATGGCCTCGGCTCGCGCGGAATCGTCACCGTGACGGTGGTGCCGGTCGCCGGGGTTGACGCGATCTCGAGCCGGGCTCGCTCGCCGTAGAGTTGCGCCAGCCGCTCCCGGGTGTTGGTGAGCCCCGTGCCCGAACCGGGCTGCGGAGACGAAGCGGCGATGCCGGGGCCGTCGTCGCGAACCCGCAACCGGAGCGAGCCGTTCTCGGCGACGGCCGTGACCTCGATCGTCCCCGCCGTCGACGCCGCGGACAGCCCGTGCCGGACGGCGTTTTCGACCAGCGGCTGGAGGATGAGCGGCGGGACCTTCCATTCGAGCACCTCGTCCGGCGCTTCGACCCGGGCGGCGAGCCGATCGCGGAACCGGGCGGTTTCGATGGCCAGGTATTCGCGTACCATCGCGAGTTCCTCGCCGAGCGGCACCTCGAGTTCATTGGTCGAGCGGTGGACCTTGTGGAACAGGTTGCCCAGATGATCGAGGGCCGCCTCGGCCTCGTCATCCCGGCCAGTGCGCCACAGGTGCCCGATCGTATGGAGCGTATTGAAGAGGAAGTGCGGACGCATCTGGGCGTTGAGCGCTTGGAGCCGAGCCCGGGCCAGCTGCCCTTCCATCCGGGCCAGGCGGAGCCGGCCTTCCTGGGTTTCCCGGTAGTAGCGAACGGCCTGCGTCAGCGCCAGGATGGCGGCGTAGATCATCAGCGCCACATGGAGCCGCAGCGCCGTCCATCGGGCTCCTTCGCGGACCAGCACGGTCAGGCTCTGAAACGAGCCGCCGACGATCCAATAGCCCAGCACCACCAGGGCATTGGCCGCGAACGCCAGGACCATGGCCGCCGCCAGGTGGATCAGGACCGGTCGGCCCCAGTGGCTCCGGCTGACCGGGAACCGGATCGCCAACGCCATCACCGCCAGGGTAATGGGAATCCACGGCACGGTCTGCACCAGCGCAAGGATCACCGCCCGGCCTAACGGCGTGGGCGCGGCGCCACTGAGCACGGCGCCCAGGGACGCCTGCGCCCCGAGCACGATCGCGATCAGGATCCAGGCCGCGGCCACGGCGGCCGCGACGCGGAGCCTCGTCAGGAAGGTGGTGCCTCCCGGCCGGCTGGCGGCCCCACTCATCGCTCGGTCGATCTCCTCGTCAACGGGACCCCAGAGTATACGTCAGCTTGACGAGCAGCGCCCGGGCCAGCGACCGGGGCGACACAAGGCCGCCGGGTTCGAGCGAGCGCTCGGTGTCGAGCCCCTCGTTGTACACCAGCCAGAGATCGGTTCCCTCGGCAAAAGCGTACCGAAGCCGAACGTTGACGTCGAGCCGGTCGGTGGTCGAGTTGTATTGCACGAAGGCATTGCCCGAGGTCCGGGCATTGCCGGCCACCCGGACCCGCAACCGAGCCAGATGGATATTGGCCGCCTGGTTGCGGGTCGGAAACCGGAGGATACTGGCCTGGTACTCCCCTCCCACTTCGAGGTGGCGGGAAACATTCCAGGTCGGGGACACGAGCACCTGAGCCCGGGTCCCGTCGAAGTAGCTGCCGGCCCGGGCGTCGACGCTGGTGCGGAGCCGAGCGCCCGTCGGCATCGTGAGCACGAGCTGAAGGTCGGCAAACGTGTATTTGCCGGCGGGAATATCGGCCGTTCCACCCAACGTGAACGGGGTCAGGACGTTCTCATGGAAGACCTTCGGCTCGATCCAGCCGCCACCACCCGATTTGGTATCCCACTGGACCCAGACCGCGTACTGGGCCGACTCGAGGGCGCCATCGCCGTTGCGGAACGTGTTGAACGCGATCGCCCCCGGGAAGATCCGCCGAAAGAACGAGTGACCGTCGGTGAAGATGAAGTAGTTGGCGGCGAAGTTGGCGGTCGTGAAGTCACGCCGCGGCTGAAAGCCCAGCTCCGGCCGATACCCGCTGCCCGACCGGGCCAGCGTGGCGTTGTATTGCAGCCCCCGTCCCGTCCGCCGCTCCCAACGGAGGTCGAACTGACTCCGATCGACGAGCGAAATCGGGCCGGTCTCCTCGTTGTCGGCGCTGGCGGCCCATTTGAGGGTCAGGTAGTTGTCGCCGCGGACCCGAAACGAGCCGTCGGCGCCCAGGCCGAGGTTGCGGCGGTTGCCACCGAAATAGGTGGTTGCCATGACCCCGGCCGTCGAGTGGGGATTGAAGACCGGGCGCCGAAACCGGACCACGTCGAAGTGCTCGCCTGGGGCCTGGTTCTGCGCCTGCGTCTGCATCGCGAGCATCCCGACGTCCCACTGCCCGATTCGGCCCACCAGGCGGCCGCCGCCAAGGATCCGGACCGGCGTGAAGTCGGCCGCCAGCCCGATGCGCCGCGAGTGGAACAGGCGGGTTCCCCCCGAGCCGGAAAAATCGAAAATCCCGCTGCCCTCCTGGAACAGCCGCCGTCGTTCCGGATAAAAGAGCGGGAAACGATCGAGGTTGACCTGCTGCTCATCGGCCTCCACCTGAGCGAAATCGGTGTTGGCCGTGAGGTCGAGGGTGAGGGTGCTCGAGAGCGGGTACCGGACGTCGAGACCGACCTCACGAGCGGTTGCGTTGTCGACCTGGAATCCCGGTGTGGTGGCCACGGCCTTGCGGGTGGCGCCGCCGAGCAGATAGGGCGTGACGTAGAGCGGAGTCCGGGCCCGCAACCCCGAGAGCATCACGTCCCGCGCCAGCGACGGACGTCGAAACTCGAACTTGGGGTCGATCTCCGGGAACGTCACCCGCTCCCCGAGCCGCGACACCAGCCGGGTGACGGTCAGCCCCATCACCACGGACCCATCCTCGCCGGCGCGGAAACCGATACTCGAGAGCGGGATCCGCACTTCCGCAAACCACCCTTCCTCGGTGACCGTCGTCTTCGAGGTCCAGAACGTGTCCCAACTCTCGTTCAGGGTGGCACCGTCGTCGGATACCAGCTGATCGAAGCGGATCCCCCCCGGCGTGGTGCCGAACCACTTGCTGTTCTGGTTGTCGTTGAACGGATCGAGGTAGATCGCGAAGGCGTCGTCACCGTTCCACCGATCGCGGTAGAGCGAGTTGATCCGAATCCCCGATGGGTCGGAGTCGTAGAACCAACCCGCCGCGTAGAAGTAGTCGTCGTCGTAGCCGACCCGGATCTCGGTTCGCTGGGTTGGCGCGGCGCGGAACACCGGCGCGTAGGTGGTGAGGGGCAACGGTTCGATGGCCCGCCAGGCCGGGTCGTCGAGCGTCCCGTCGATCGTGATCGGGCCCGTCACCCGGGCCAGCGGGAGGGGCGCGGGCTGCCCGATCAGGCGGGCGGATCCCAACCCGGCCAGGAGCAGCAATGCGGCCAGGGTTCGAGCGAATACCATGGTTCCTCGGTCGGCGGTCTGGTGCCATCCGTACGGGTCCCAGACCGGTTCGAAGCGCTCGAATCGCCGAAATGTGGGCGGCAGTCGCCCAACGGGGGTGGCGGGCTATCTTGGTGGCATCTCGAGGCAAGGACCGCGGACATGATCGTCGTTCGGCCGGTAGCACTGGAAGGGCACGGCGTGCGGCTCGAACCGCTGGAGGAGGGTCATCTCGAAGGCCTGATCGCCGCCGCCACCGACGGCAGGTTGTGGGAGCTGTGGTACACCTTGGTGCCGAGCGCCGACGAAGCCCCCGAGTACCTCGCGGCCGCTCTGGCCGGCCAGGCCGACGGGCACATGTTGCCGTGGGCCGTTCGCGACCTCTCCTCCGGCACGATCGTCGGGTCGACCCGATATCACGATATCATCCCGGACGCCGATCGGGTCGAGATCGGCTACACCTGGTACTCCGCCAGCCGGCAGCGGACTCACGTGAACACTGCCTGTAAACTCCTGCTCCTGTCCCACGCGTTCGACACCATCGGGTGTCAGGTCGTCGGCCTCCGAACCGACAACTTCAACTTCCGGTCCCAACGCGCCATCGAAGGGCTCGGCGCCAAGAAGGACGGCGTCATTCGTCACCACCTGCCCCGACGAGATGGCACGGTCCGCGACTCGGTGATCTACAGCATTCTTTCCGCGGAGTGGCCCGCCGTCCGGCGCCATCTTGGTCACCGCCTCGACCGAGCCATGCCCGTTGGGTAAATTTCAACCGACCTGCCTGGCTCGTCGCGCTCCACCCGAAGAGAGACCGTCATGCACAAACTCAAGCCGACCGATTTCATCTGGCGCGACGGACAGTTCGTCCCGTGGGCCGACGCCACCATTCACGTCCTGACCCACTCCGTCCAGTACGGCTCCTCGATTTTCGAGGGCATTCGCTGCTACTCGACCCCGAACGGCCCGGCCATCTTCCGGCTCGACGCCCACCTCGACCGACTCCTCGGCTCCGCCAAGATCTACCGGATGGATCTGGACTATACCAGAGAGCAGCTGATGACTGCCTGCTGCGATTTGGTGGAGAAGAACAAACTCGAATCCTGCTACATCCGGCCAATGGTGCTCCGCGGATACGGTGCCGCCAGCATGGTGCCGTTTGCGAGCCCGATCGAGGTCTTCATCCCGTGCTGGCCCTGGGGCGCCTACCTCGGCGACGGCGCCCTCGACAACGGCGTCGACGCCTGCGTGTCGAGCTGGAATCGGGTGGCGCCCAATACCCTGCCCGCCATGGCCAAGATGGCCGGGAACTACCTGAGTGGGATGCTGGTCAAGATGGAGGCCCTCGCGGACGGGTACGCCGAGGGCATTGCGCTCGACCCAGACGGAGTGATCGGGGAGGTGTCGGGCCAGAACCTGTTTGTCGTCCGGGGTGTTGCGGTGTACACCCCGCCGATCAAGGGAAGCGTGCTGCACGGCATTACCCGGGACAGCATCCTGACCCTGGCGGCCGAGGCCGGGATTCCGACTCGAGTGGAGCCGTTGCCCCGCGAAATGCTCTACCTGGCGGACGAGGTCTTCTTCTGCGGAACCGCCGCCGAGATCACCCCGGTCAAGAGCGTCGACAAGATCAAGGTGGGAGACGGGAATGTCGGGCCGATTACTCGCGCCCTGCAGGCCCGCTTCCTCGACACCGTCCACGGCCGGGTACCCGACACCCATCGGTGGCTGACCTACACCCGCGGCGTTCCGGAACCAGGGCTCGCGAAAGAGGCAAAGCGGCAGGCCTGACCGGCCTGCCCCTCACCGCAGACCGTCGGCCACGCCGCAGCGCCGCGGGTCGGCGGTCGCGCCGATGCGGCCGGCGGCGTCGCGGAAGCACATTTGGAACGACCCCATGTGGTAGTCGTACGATGGGACGGCCCGAACGGTCACCCCCCAGGATTTGAGCGCCGCGATCGCCTCCGATGAGAGCCGATCCTCGATGGTGACGGACCCGTCCTCGCTCATCGGCAGCATCCGCGGCGCGTCGGCCGCGCGGCAGGGATCAAACCCGTAGTCGAGCAGATACGTCAGGACCTGGGGCACGGTACAGTGGACGTTGCCCGGCGACCCCAGGCTGATCACCGGCTGCCCGTCCCGAAAGACCATCGTGTTGCCGATGACGCAGCGCGGCCGGATCCCCTTCACCATCTTGGCGTCCATGAACCCGCTGATCCCGGTAAAGGTGGCGTGGCTGCCCACCATCGGGATGCCGTCGATCACCATCCCGGGAATGCCACCCGACTGGAGAGTGTTCATCATCTGGACCCAGTTGCCGTCCCGGTCGACCACGGCCAACTCGCAGCTTCCGGTTGGCTGCTTGCTGGCGGAATTCCCGCCGGTCGGCTTGCCCGCGGCGCTGTTGGCCATGGCCGCGCTGCCCGGACCACCGGTCAGCTCCACGTGCCTGGTGAGGTCGACCTTCGGCCGCAGCCCGCGGATGATCCGGGCAATGGCGGCGTGGAACCCGTCATCCAGGATGGCGTCGACGCCATAGTCGGCCGCCGCCGGGTCGCCGATCATCCCGCAGAAGTAGAGCCCTTGGCGCATCGCATGCGACAGGAAGAACACGTGCTCCGCCGAGCCGGGAGCCGTGTCGCGGATCCCGAGATGCCGCAACACGCCAAGCACGAAGGCGCAGAAGACGCCCTGTTGCTGCGGCGGTCCCAATGACACGATCTCGTACTCGTGATGGCGGAATGCGAGCGGATCGAGCCACCGAGGCGGCGTGTCGGTCATGTGCTCCTTGGTGATCTTCCACCCCATCTCGTTCGCCTTGGCGATGAAGGCGTCGGCCCACCCCCCCGTGATCATCCAGTCCGGCCCCTCGGCGGCCACCTGGCGCAGGGTCTTGGCCATTTCCGGATGGCGGAACCGCTCACCGACCGGTACCAGATAGCCGTTGGGGAGGAAGAACGCCCGCCCCTCCGGCAGGTAGGTGACGAAGTCCTGCGCGAAGATGTTGACCGCCAGCTCGAACGACGAGACCGGGTGGCCTTCTTCGGCCCAGCGGATCGCATCCTCGCACAGCCGAGCCCAAGGCTTGGACCCGAACCGCTGGTAGATCGCCTTGAGGCCCGGCATGAAACCGGGAATGCAGGCGGAGGGTGGAAGAGCGGCGTATCCGTGGCCCTGCGGCGGGATCGGCTTGAACGGCGGGAGCCCGTCCGGGAACGTTCCCACGCTGTCGAGTTGATACCGGCGGCCCGTCTTGGCCTCGTAGTAGAGGAAGGTGACGGTCCCGGTGTGATTGGTCATGAACGGCTCGACCGCCGCCTGCACCAGACAGCCGGCGATGGCCCCGTCGACCGCGTTCCCTCCCTCGGCCATCACCCGGAGGATCGTGTCGGTGACGATCGCGCTGTCGGTGCTGGCGGCGGCCGACAGTCCGGTGACCGGTTCCTTGGGGCCCCAGTTTTGGAGCCAGCGAGCGTCGCTCATGGAGTGGGCCTTGCGGGCTTGAGGGTCACCGCGGCGTCGGGGACCGGCGGGTCGCCGAGCAAGTGCTCGACAAAGTAGTCCCAGACCCGGCGCACGGCGTACGGATCATTGGCGGCCGCGTGCGGCCGCCCCGGCAGGTAGAGCAGATCGTACGGTTTGTTTGCCCGGGTCAGCGCGTCGACCATCCGGAATACCTGCACCGGCGGCACGTTCTCGTCGAGGTCGCCGTAAATCAGCAACAGCCGCCCCTTCAGATTGGGCGCCATCGCCGTGATATCGAGCTTGGCAAAGTTGGTTGGCTTCTCGCTCGACTTCGCTCGGTAGGTCGAGCCATCGGCGTACTGGGGAACGCCGATGAACGCCTCGAACCCGCCGTAGAGGGGGGCGTAGTCGTAGACCCCCGACGCCGATGACGCCACCTTGAAGAACTCCGGCCGGCCCAGGATCGCCTGGGCCGCGAAGGTCCCGCCCCAGGACACACCGTAGACCCCGACCCGACTCAGGTCGATTTCCGGGTGCCGCGCGGCGAGTTGAGTAATCGCCGCCACGTGATCGTCGATTCCCACTTGGGTGAATTCGGGATAGCCGGCGTCACGATACGCCCGCGACCGGTACGGGGTGCCCCGCCCATCGACCGTCACCATCGCGAAGCCCAACCGCGCGAGCCCACTCTCCCCGCTCGGATTCCCGGCCGAATAGGCTCGAACGAAGTTGGTGGGCGCCACGGTTACCTGGGGCCCGCCATACTCGGCATCGATGATCGGGTGCTTGCCGCCCCGGACCGGGCGCAGCGGCCGGTAATAGACGGCATAGAGATCGGTGACGCCGTCGGCCGCCTTGACCTTCTCCCGCAGGGGCGGCTTCCACCCCGTGGCGAACAGCCCCGAGGCATCGGCCCGCTCGATCTCGGCGATCAACGCCCCATTCTTGGCGGATCGCAGGACCGTGACGGGCGGCTCGCTCACGGTGGAGTACGTATCGAGGAGCACCCCCGCCGCCGGATTGACGAGTGGCGGCGGATCGGTCGAGCGGAACAGCAACTTCAGGGTCGGCGCGTTGGGCGGATCGAAGTGATGATCCGCGTCGGGGTCGGTCAGGAGGGTGGTGCGGCCGTCGTCGAACGCCGCCTTGTAGTGGTGGCGGTAGTAGGGATCCCTGCCAGCCTCCC
>CADEGB010000204.1 GCA_902826755.1 uncultured Gemmatimonadota bacterium | reverse complement strand
CGCTGTCGGCCGCGGGGCCCACGAACTTGGTCAGTTCGTCACCAACGAAGAGCGCCTCGATCTTGCCCGACTTCACCGTGTCGGCCACCTGGATGCTGTCCAGCACCTCGGCCGTGTCGAGCATGGCCGCCAGCGCCGGGTACGTGATCGTCGTGTCGGTGGTGATCGGGATCCGGTGGAGGTACAGCGTCAATCCGGTGGCGGTGGTATCGCGCGCCTGGAGATTGAACGAAATCGACACGGTGTCGACGGTGTAGGCTTGAGACACGCCGTCAACCGCCACCGAGTCAGTCCGTTGTGCCGGGAACACGACGAAGGACCGATACTCGCCGGCGGCCAGGCCGTTCGACACGAGCAGGATCGTTCGCGAGGCCCGGGTCAGGTAGCCGAAGTAGGTGCTGTCTCCCCCGGCGATCGGGAGGATCGTCGTGTCGCGCACGATGATCTGCTCCCCCGGGCACAGCGCCGGACACTCGGCCGGCGCCGAGAGGTTCTCCTGGCAAGCGCCGAGGGCCACCGCCAGCGCGACCGCTCCGGCGCGGACTAGGCGCCTCACGACAGGGACTCCGGCCCAAAGCCGTCCGGCAACAATTCGCTCATCCGCCACTGCTTCCTCGATCTGGGGCCCACCAGCTCGACCACCAGGTCGGGCCCGAATTCCCACAGGACTTGCCGACACGCGCCACAGGGGGCGGCCGGCGGTTCCGATTCCGTCACGATCACGACACGCCGAAACCGGCGCACCCCGGCACTCACCGCCTGGACCACGGCCGCACGTTCGGCGCAGATGGTCAGCCCATAAGAGGCGTTCTCGACGTTGCAGCCGCCGAAGATCCGGCCGTCCTCCGCTTCGACGGCGGCGCCGACCTGGAATTTCGAGTACGGCGCGTAGGCCCGCTCGCGGGCGGCCCATGCCGCCGCTTCGAGCCGGTCAGCCATTCCAGACCTCGCTCAGAAAGGACACCCCCGCCGCAAGCGGCGCCACCTCGAAGAACGTGGCCAGCGTCTGGCCGATGTCGGCGAACGAGGCCCGCTCGCCGAGGTCGACCGGCCGGACCTTCGGGCCCCAGACCAACACCGGCACCCGCTCCCGGGAATGATCGGTCGACGGGGTCGTGGGGTCGTTCCCGTGGTCGGCCGTAAATATAACCAGATCATCCTCTTGCGCCCCGGCCACCAAGCCCGGCACGGCCCGGTCGAGTTCCTCCAGTCCGGCCAGGAATCCCGGGACGTCGTTCCGGTGCCCCCAGGTCTGGTCAAACTCGATGACATTGGCGAACACGAACCCCTCTGCTGTCGCCATGGCCGCCCGGATCAGCTCGTACGCCGCCTCGTTGGTCGGGGTGTGCGTGCTTTGGATGCCCCGCCCGGCAAAAAGGTCGTCAACCTTGCCAATGCCGTGCCGGGGGATGCCGGCCTCCTCCAGCCGGTCGAGGAGCGTGGGGCCGATCGGATCGAGCGAAAAGTCCTTTCGGCGCGGGGTCCGGACCCAGGCGCCCGGGGAGCCCTCGAACGGCCGGGCAATGACCCGCGACACCCCCCAGGGCCCGACGCACAACTCCCGGGCAATCGCGCAGGCCCGATACAACTCGGCCACCGGTACGACCGCTTCGTGCGCCGCCACCTGAAAGACGCTGTCCGCCGAGGTGTAGACGATCCAGGCGCCTTCGGCCACCTGGCGATGGCCCAGGTCGTCGAGGATGGCCGTACCCGAGGCGGCGCGGTTGCCAATGACCGGTCGGCCGGTTCGCCGCTCGAATGCCGTGATCAATTCGGGCGGGAATCCGCCGGGGAACGTGGGAAACGGCCCGGGCAGGACCAGCCCGGTGAGCTCCCAGTGACCGGTGGTGCTGTCCTTGCCGGCGCTGGTGGGCTGGGCGGTGCCGCAGGCCGCGAGCGGGGCCACCGCCGCCGGAACCCGCGCCAGCGGTGCGCACCGGCCCAGTCCCCACGCCTCCAGATTCGGCAGCCGGAAGTCGAGGCCGGCCCGCGCCAAGGTGTTGCCGAGCGTGTCGCTGCCACGGTCGCCATAGGCGTCCTGGTCGGCGGCCCGGCCAATGCCGAGCCCGTCGAGAACGATCAGGAACGCCCGCCGACTCACTGAACCGGTCCGCCGGTCTGGACGAAGCGGAAGCGGAGCGCGGTCAGTGCGTCGGTCAGGAGTTTGCTCTCGTCGGCGTCCAGGCGGCCCCGGGTCTTCTCTTCGAGCATTCCCAGCGTGTCGATCAGGGTCTGCGCCACCTGGCGGGCCGTGGCCCCGGGCATCTGTTCGGCGCCGGGCGGCAGCTGACCGCCCAAGGCGCTCTCCGCCTGCTGCGCCAGGCCAAAGACCAACGAGGCAAAATGGGGGTTCATGCCGAATCTCCGTAGTGGCGGGCGACCCGGGGGCCGACCGCGGTGAGCAGTTCGTAACTGATGGTGCCGGCTCGGTCGGCTTGATCGTCGAGGCCGATGGGGCCGCCGAGCACGGTGGCGACGTCGCCGGGGCGGGCCCGCCCCGCGGGGGTCACCACCATCACCATGTCCATCGTGACCCGTCCGGCAATCGGAAACGTCTCGCCGCCGAGGCCGATCAGCCCCCGGTTGGAGAGGCTGCGGAGCACCCCGTCGGCATAGCCGATGCCTAACGTCACTACCTCGCCGTCCGCGGCGGCCCGGGCCGTTTCGCCGTAGCTGACGGCGTCGCCGGCGCGGATCGGGCGGACGGCCTGGACCACCGCGTGAAGCCGGGCCACCGGTTCGGGGTCGAGGCTCCCGGCTCGGCCGCCGTAGAGGAAGATCCCGGGCCGGGCCAGATCGGCGGCGTAGCGGCGTCCCCACTGCCCGGCCGCGCTGTTGGCCGCATGCACGAGACGAGGGCGGCGCGGCAGCGCGGCCAGAACGGTTTCGAACCGATCCCATTGGGTGGCGGTGACGTCAGCGGAGGTGTCCGCCGACGAAAAATGGGTGAAGATGCCCTCCCAACCCGGCGTCGAACCCAACCGGTCGACGAGCGCCACGAGCGCGTCCCGGTCGTGCCATCGAAAGCCGCCGCGCCCCATCCCCGTGTCGATCTCGACGTGGAAGGGTTGCGGAGTGCGATGCGACCAGGCGTCGAGCGTGGCGATATCGCCGATGGCCGGACGGGCATCGACGGCCAGGCAGTCGTCGACCTGCTCGGGCCGCAGGGGAATGAAGGCGACGACAGGTCGCTCGATCCCGGCATTCCTGAGGGCTTCCGCCTCGGGCAGGGTCGCGACCCCGAAGCCCCACGGCTCCACCTCCTCGAGCGCCAGCGCTACCGGGACCGAGCCCAGGCCGTAGCCGTTGGCCTTGACCATCGGCAGCAGCGGTACCCCCACCGTCTTGGCGTAGGCGCGGGCGTTTCGGAGCAGGGCGCCCCGATCGACGTCCATCCAGGGACCGAGCCGACTCAATTCCCCTCCCCTCCTGGGACCACGAGTTACCCGGGCTCCCCGCTCGGGACCGAACCGAGTACAATAAGGCTCCGCGGAGGCTAAATGCAAGAGAAATCAGCGCTTGGGCGCGCAATGGCGATGGTGGCCGATCTTCGGGAACGGTGCCCGTGGGATCGAGTCCAAACCCGGGAAACCCTCCGTCCCTACCTGATCGAGGAAGTCCACGAACTCGACCACGCCATCGCCGGCGGCGATCGCGCTGAGATCCGCCGGGAAGTGGCTGACCTGCTCTTGCATCTGGCCTGGCAGCTGGTCCTGGCGGAGGAGCAGGCCGAGTTCTCGCCGGACGAGGTGGCCGCGGATCTCGAGACCAAGATGAAGCGGCGCCATCCGCACCTCTTCGATCTTGGCCCGAAGGAACCGTGGGAAGCGTTGAAAAAGAAGGAAGGGGCCCGCGGGGTCCTCGATGGGCTCCCGCCCAACCTGCCCGAACTGCTCCTCGCGTATCGGCTCGGCGAACGGGCGGCGGCCGTCGGGTTCGACTGGCCCGACGCGGCCGGTCCGATCGCCAAGGTCCGCGAAGAACTGGCGGAGGTCGAGGGCGCCCTCGCTGACGGCGATCGCTCGGCGCTCGATCACGAAATCGGCGATCTCCTTTTTTCCGTCGTCAACGTGGCGCGGAAGCTGGGCATTGCTCCCGGCCCGGCGTTGGAGCGCGCCAACGGACGGTTCCGAGACCGGTTCGGGGGCGTCGAGCGGCTGGCGGCCGCCCGAGGTCTCGAGATGCCGGATGCCGGCCTCGACCGGCTGGACCAGCTCTGGAACGAGGTCAAGGCCGACGGGGGCCAGGCGTGAGCGGCCGCGAGGTGATGCGGCCCCGCCTCCGGGCGGGCCTCGGAGCCGGGGTCGTGGCGATGGTGGTCGCCGCGGGGTGCGGTCCGTCGGGGGCGCCGACGACGGTTCCCGCCCCCGTCGACTGCGCCGCGGCCGACACCACCGCTGGGATCCGGATCGCCAGCGTGTTCATTGACGGGCGGCGGGTGGCCGCCGGGCGAAAGGCCCGGCTCGATCAGCCGTTTCCGGAGACGTACGCCCTCGAGGGCGAGGAGCCGGCCGAGGTCAAGGCGCTGCCGGTCGAACGGATCGACCTGATTCAGTTCCTACGCGGCGAGGAGGCGGAGCGGGTTCATCAACTCTGCCCGGGCGGCGTGGCGTTCCTGATCACCACCCGGGGCGAGCGTTAGGCGAATTCGGCCCCGGGTGCCAGGTCACCGGCGCCACTCAGGGATAGAGCCGGTGGATCTGCCGAGGAAAGGCGATCGTCTCTCGAATGTGGGGAACGCCGCAGATCCAGGCCACGGTCCGCTCGACGCCAAGCCCGAACCCGGAGTGCGGGAAGGTGCCGTACTTTCGGAGATCGAGGTACCAGCCGTACGCGTTCGGATCGAGTCCCTGCGCCACGATCCGGGCCAGCAATCGATCGTGGTCGTCCTCGCGCTGCGACCCCCCGATGATCTCGCCGAAGCCCTCGGGCGCCAGGCAGTCGTTGTTGAGGACCGTCCGGGGGTCGTCGGGGTTCTCTTTCATGTAGAACGCCTTGACCTCCTTGGGGTAGTTCTTCACGAAGATCGGCCGATCGTACTCCTTGCAGAGCAAGGTCTCGTCGTCGCCGCCCAGGTCGTGCCCCCAGACGAGATCGGACCCGAGCCGGTTCAACGTGGCGACCGCGTCGGTGTAGCTGATCCGCGGAAACGGCGGCACGACCCGTTCGAGCGGAGCCAGGTCCCGCTCCAGCTCCTTCAGTTCCTCGCCGCACTGGTCGAGCGCGCGGGCCACCAGGTAGGAGACGAAATCCTCCTGCAGCCGCATGTTGTCCTCCGAGTCGGCAAATGCCACCTCGGGTTCGACCATCCAGAACTCCGTCAGGTGGCGGCGGGTCTTCGACTTCTCGGCCCGGAACGTCGGGCCGAAGCAGTAGACCCGGCCCAGCGCGGCGCAGGCGGCCTCGACGTACAGTTGGCCGGTCTGGGCCAGATAGGCCTGCCCCAGGTCGAAGTACTCGGTGGCGAACAGGTTCCCGGCCTCCTCGCCAATGCTGCCGGTGAGAATCGGGGTGCTGACGTGCGAGAAGCCGCGCCCATCGAAGAAATCGTGGATGGCCTGAAAGACCCGGTGACGAACCTTCGCGATGGCGACCTGCTTCCGGCTCCGGAGCCAGAGATGGCGGTGCTCGAACAGGAACGAGGTGCCATGTTCCTTGGGCGAAATCGGGAAATCGACCGATGGCCCGATGATCGTCAGGTCGGTGACCGTGAGCTCGACGCCGCCGGCCTGCCGCGGATCGGCCCGGACGGTCCCGACCACCCGGATCGAGGCCTCCTGGGCCAGGTCCGCCAGCCGGGCCCAAACCTCCTCGGTGACGTCCCGTTTGGAGACGACGCACTGGAGGTAGCCCGAGCCGTCCCGGACCACCACGAAGGCGATTTTGCCGCTGGTCCGGGTGGTGACCACCCAGCCGAGCACCGTTACCGAGGCGTCAACCTGACCGGCCAGCGCCTTAATGTCCGTGTGTTTCATTCCGATAATCCACTGGGGCGGCGACTATTGTACCGAATCCGGCAACCCGGGGTCAAATACCCCCTGTGCAATACGCTCCGCCTGAGTCGTCAATGATTTGCACCGGTTCGACAGTTGAATCGTTCGATTTCAATACACCGAACGGTTTTTTGCGTCTTGCGGCCGACGTCCGCCTGTCCAATCTTAGGGTCGCCGCGACGGGAACGATCTCCCCCGTCGCTGGCGACTCCCGGCAAAACCCTTGGAGCCCCGCGAGGTCAGATGATGTCGTCGCAGATGCAAGCCCGCTTGAAGCCCGAGCACACCCTCCGCTATCCGCGCCTGTCCGCCAACATGTGGTACGACGTCAGCCCGATCTTCCCGGGCGTCACCACCCGTCGCGTCGACATCTTCGGGCGGCGGATCACCAGGATCCGGACGTCCCGGGACTACGAGACGGTGCAGGCCGCGCACTTCGAGTTCCGCGAGCGGCCGGTCGAAGAGGAACTGCGCCAGCCCGCCGTGGCAATGTAACCCGCCGGGTCGGACCCGGTGACTCGTCCCTGACGGCGGGGTGGTGATGAACCACCCCGCCGTCAATTTTATCGGGCAGCAACTCGGCTGGTTCGCGTGCGTTGTCGGGGCCGCGCGTGGCCATCCGTGGCTCGGAACCGCCGTCGCGGCGCTGATCGTCGGCCTCCACCTCCGGGCCGTCCCGGACCGTGGCCGAGAGGTTCGCTTGGTGACGCTGGCGGCGGTCCTGGGCGTGGTGCTGGAAAGCGGGCTCCAGGCCATGGGGCTCCTCACCTACGCGAGTCCGTGGCGGGCCGTGCCGTGGCTGTGCCCGCCTTGGATCGCCGCGCTGTGGGCCCAGTTTGCCACTGTGCTCCGGTTCGGACTCCGCGGCCTCCAGCATCGGCCCCTGCTCGCCGCGCTGCTCGGTGCCGTGGGTGGACCCGCCGCGTTTCGGGCGGGCGAGGCCCTCGGCGCGGTCCAATTCTCCCCGACGCGATGGGCCAGCTACCTGGCCCTGGCCGTCGTCTGGGCGGCCGTCATGCCGCTGCTCAGTTGGGTCGCCGGTCGAGGGGCCCCGGAGGTTCCGGCGTCCGCCTAACGAAGCCACCCCGCGATCACCGCCTTGTCCATCAGACGGCGCAGACCGGGATCCTCGACGACCACCAGGGCCGCCTCCCGGGTATACCAGCGCGCCACGATCCCCTCGCTTCCACCGGGTTCCGGGCGGCCCTCCACCAAGGCCACGAAACGACAGTCGAAGTGGAGGTGAGACGGCCGGTCGGCCCGGGCGGGAATCGGATGGACGTCGAAATCGATCGGACCCGGCTCGAGGCGAACCGCCAGCCCGGTCTCCTCCTGCACCTCGCGCGCCGCCGCGGCCGCGATCGAGGGATCGTCGGCGTCGATGTGGCCCCCGGGCTGGAGCCACCGCCGCAACGTCGGGTGGTGAATCAGGAGGACCTCACCCGCCGGCGGCGAGACGAGGAGGGCGCTGGCGTTCAGGTGGCCGGGCTGGTACTGCTCGCTCGAACAGGGCGCCGGCGTGGTCCGGATCAGGTCGAGGATGGCGCGGGCGTGGGTGGCTTCGGTCGGGTCGGGGAACAACGAGTCGACCCGCCAGAAGTCGTCGAGCAACTCGCCGAGACCACGCGCTCGGGGGTCCGTCACGGCTTCGGCGGACGGGGGAGAAAGGCGCTAGTGCGGCGAACGTAGTCCCGGTAGCGCGGTTTCGTCTCGACCAGCTTCGTCTCCAGCATGGCGACCCCCGACACCTTGAGTAACAGCAGCGTCATGAGGATGGGGCTGAGGACCATCACCGCCGCTCCGCCGCCAACGGCCACGAGGTAAATCCCCCACCATACCGCGGCGTCGCCGAAATAGTTGGGGTGACGCGAGAAACGCCACAGGCCTTGGTCCATCACCTTGCCTTCGTTGGCGGAGACGGACTTGAAGTGTGAAAGCTGCGCGTCGGCGATGGCCTCGTACACGATCCCGAACACCGCGAGCCAGAGGCCGACGTGCGCGAGGGCGCCGAGAGCTGTTGTGGTTGGGATCTGGCCGAGCATCGCGGGAAGCGCGAGCACGAACTGCAGCAACATCTGCGGCAGGAACACCCAAAGTAGTGCGAATGCCGCGAA
>CADEGB010000203.1 GCA_902826755.1 uncultured Gemmatimonadota bacterium | reverse complement strand
GCAATTATTCAGCCGCTGAACGATGCCCGTTGCCAGGTCATGGGGATCTAAACTTCCGATCCGAAGGCCATGAACTTCTGCCCCATCTTTGAAGTAAAGTTTGGCTGCTTTTGCATCACCCGGAACGAACTGTTCCAAGATCCCCTCACCGTCGGTCGTACCTTTAACCAACTTGTCACCGCACTCGAATATGTACTCAGCATTCTTTCGCGGCTCACCGAGTTCCAACAACTGCATCTTGATCTTCGTCGGCTCGCCTTTTCGAACGAACTTATGTTCGGCTTCCGTGCCCTTAGAGACCGTTTTTTTCACCAGTTCGGGAATGAAAATATCGTCGGTCGCTGATAGGACATTGGGGTCCTTTCGCTTCTGATACAGAGCCGCATTTTGCCCGTGATCCCTAATGGTCTTCCAATAAAAGCCTGCCTTTTTTGCGAGGCTTGAGGTTGACTCGTTCTCGCCTACTTTGCGCATTGCCATGATCAAATTCACCTCAACAGATTTACTCGGTCCATGCGTCCTTATCCAGATTCGGGAACGTGACGTCACAATTGCCCGGCTCGATCCCCTTTACCTCAGCTTCACCCTTGTTGTTCAGGGTTCCCGACCGCTTCTTGCCATCGGAGGTTATTACCTCGTACCTCTCGCCGGGGACTGGTTTGCCTTCCTCATCAACCAACTTTAGCTTGAGCCAAGATTTCTTCTTCGGATCTTCCGTCGCCGGCTTGTTCTTCTTTCGATCTTTCGACTGCTTCTCGAGTTTCATCTTGTTGCCCGGCTTGTCATTGTCAGCCGGATCCGGAAGATCCGGTGCAGCAGGCGGACACGGGCTGACCGCACTACCGGTCGCGGCGGCACCGCCGGAGTTGATCTTCACCATCGTGCCACTGATATCTACACCAGCCGGACCAATATCAACGAAGCCTCCGGGCCCCTTTAGGCTCAGTTGGGCCATCCCTTCGATCACAACCGTCATCCCCTTGATATATACGGTGCCGTTAGCTTCGGTTCTGTGAGCTCCGGTGACCTTGATACCCTGATCACCGGTTATCTTGACAGTTTGAGTGCCGCCGACCTCGATCGCTTCGTCGGCGACGCCGATCATCTCGCCATGCCCGCGTCCGAGATGCTGACCGACGCGTTCATCGCCGAGCGTCGCAGCCACATGAACGCGTCGCGCGCGCAGGAGCGCGTGGATCCCGGGCCACTGCGCACGAAAAGCGAGACGATCTACCTCACCGTTGCCGACGCCGAGGGCAACATGGTGTCGTTCATCAACTCGATCTACAGCTATTTCGGCTCCGGCATCGTGGTCCCAGGGACCGGCATCATGCTGCAGAACCGGGGCGCCGGCTTCGTGATGACCGACGGTCATCCCAACCAGCTGGCGCCAAGGAAGCGGCCGCTCCACACGATCATCCCCGCGTTCGTGACCCGCAACGGCCAGCCGTGGCTTTCGTTCGGCGTCATGGGTGGTGACATGCAGCCCCAGGGCCACGTGCAGGTGTTCCTCAACCTGGTGGAGTTCGGCATGGACCCCCAGGAGGCGATCGACGCACCCCGGTTCCGCCACCTCGCGGGCCGGACCGTGGCTATCGAGAACCTGTCCGAGTCCGTCGGCCGCGAACTCGCGGCCCTCGGTCACGACCTCCGGAGTTCCGCCGGCGTCGCCTTCGGGGGCGGTCAAGCCATCATGAAACTCGCCCGCGGCTGGGCCGCGGCATCCGACCCTCGCAAAGACGGGATGGCGGCCGGCCGCTGAGCGGCCGCCCCTCCCACCCCACTCTCGGAGCTTCGATGCATCGCTCGCCCCTCCGTTGCGCCGGTTTCGCCGCGATCCTGATCGGCGCCGTTACGTCCCTGCCCGCCCAGGCCCCGACCCGCTGGAGCGTCGAAACCCCCACCGGCCCAACTCGCGAGCTCGCCTTCGAGGCCACCGAGGGGACCTGGATGAGCCTGGCCGTCTCACCGGACGGACGCTCGTTGGCCTTTGATCTGCTCGGCCACCTCTACGAAATGCCGGTCGAAGGCGGCGTGGCCCGCCGCCTCACCGAGGGGCGTTCCTGGAATCTGTTTCCGCGGTACAGCCCCGACGGCCGGTGGATCGCGTTCACGTCGGACCGATCGGGCACCCACAACCTCTGGATCATGGATCGCCAGGGCGGCAACCTCCGCCCGATCGGCCCAACCCATGAGAGTGTCTACAAGGCGGTCTGGTCGGTTGACGGGCGTCGGCTCTTCGGCGGCACCACGGCCGACGGTGCGCCAAGCCGAGTGGTGGCGTTCGAGGTGGCGGGAGGCCGCCAGTCGCTGGTGACCGGCGCGGGGTCCTTCAACGCGGCGACCGTGGAGCCGTCCGGCGCCGGTCTGTTGTTTGAACGTGCCGCGCGAGCCCCCTATCCCTTCGAATTCAACCCGTACGTCATCCCCGCCGGCGGGTCATCGATCGAGCGTTATGATCTGACCACCGGCGAGGTCTCGGTCGTCGTCCGTCGAGTCGGCGGGGCCTTTTCCCCCGCCCTGTCGACCGACGGCACCCGACTCGCCTATGTGAACCGACATCTCGAGGACACCCGCCTGATCGTCCGGGATCTCGCGACCCGCGCCGAACGAGTGCTCCTCCAGGGACTCGACCGCGATCGCCAGACCGCCGGCTCCGACTATGGACCCTATCCGACCATCGCCTGGCATCCCGACGGCCGGCGAGTGTTCGTCAACCGCGGCGGCAAGCTGCTCAGCGTCGACGCGACCACCGGCGCGGTTACCACGATTCCGTTCCGGGCCCCGGTCCAGCGATCGATGTCGGAAACGATCCGCTTTGCCACTCGAGAACCGGATGATCGCGCCCGGACTCGGACCCACCGGTGGGGCGTCCGAACACCGCTCGGCATCCTCTTCGAGGCGCTGGGCGATCTCTGGATTCAGGACGCCGCCGGAACCCGCCGCAATCTGACCGGCTCGGATGCCCACGAAACGAGCCCGGCATTCGACCCGACCAGCGGCACGCTCTACTACGCCACCTGGTCCGACGACAGCCTCGGCGCCATCCATCGCCGGCCGGCCGCCGGCGGACCGGCCGAGCGTCTGACCCGGGTCCCGGCCCAATACGGGAGCCTGGCCGTCGGCCCCGGCGGCCGGCTCGGGTACGTCCGCGGCGCCGGCGGCCTCGAGCGGGGCGCCTGGCTGTCGAACGAAGCCGAGTTCGAGTTGATGGTCCGAGAGCCGTCCGGCGTCGAGCGGCGGGTAACCGGCATCACCAGTCAGCCGTTGGTCTACGCTGACATCGCGGGCAAGATCCCGCCAGCGGTCGTCTTCGGACCCGATGGCCTGACCGTCTATTTCACGGAGTTCGAGCGGGACACCCTGACCCTCAAACGAATCGGGATCGACGGGAGCGCCGAGACGGCCCTGGTGAAGTTCCCCAATGCCGTCTCGGCGGTACCGTCGCCCGACCTTCGCTGGATCGCCATTCGCGAATACCAGCGGAGTTTCCTCACGCCGCTGGCCTGGGCCGGTCATCCCGTGGTGGTTTCTCCGTGGGAAGGCCTTGGCCACGCCATTCGGGTCGACGCCGAGGACGGCGGCTACCTGACCTGGTCGGCCGACGGCCGCAGCCTGGCCTGGACCCGCGCCACCGGCTTCTACGAGAAGGACGTCGACCAGATCCTGGCGGGGCCCCCCGCACCGGAGGCTGGAGCCACCGCGGCAGCCTGGAACGGCCCCAGAGTCCCGGGCTCGACCGGGCGCCGCACCGAGACCGCCTTGGAGTTGGCCATCGACACCCCCAAAGGCACGATCGCGTTGACCGGTGCCAGGGTGGTGACCATGAACGCGCGACGCGAGGTTCTCGACGGCGCCACGGTGGTGATCAGGGGCAACCGGATCGTGGCCGTCGGGCGAGGCGTCGCGGCACCCGCGGGGGCCAAGGTGTACGATCTGGCCGGCGCCACGATCATCCCGGGGATGATCGACGCGCACGCCCATCCGCATATCGAGCAATCGGCGCTCCACGTCATCGAACAGCGGCCGACCTACCTGAGCGGACCGCTGGCGTACGGGGTAACGACGGTGGTGGAGGTGTATGGCAACGAGTACCGCGATGGCTGGCTCAGCGACATGCTCCGTGCCGGCCGGATAGCGGGGCCCCGGTTCTTCACCACCGGATCCGTCATCTTCGGACAACGACGAGCCTTCCGCGCCCGGATGTTCCGCCCGATCGAGACCCTCGACGACGCGCTCGAGCAGCTCCGCTGGAATCGGGACCACGGCGCGATTGCGGTCAAGGACTACGCCCAGGACACCCGGAAGCGGCGCCACCTGACCGCCACCGCCGCTCGGATGCTCGGCCTCAATGTCGTGTCAGAATCGAACGCCGATCCCCAGATGAACCTGACCCAGATCATGGATGGGGTCACGGGTATCGAGCACTCGATGGGCCTGGCCCCGTTCTTCGATGACGTGGTCCGTTTCTGGGGCGGGACCAAGGCCGGCAATACCCCCACCCTCCTCGTCGTCTACAACGGAGCGATGGGAGAAGGGTGGTACCACCAGGCCACCAAGCTCTGGGAGGATCCCAAGCTGACTCGCTTCATCGCGCCGGAGCAGCTGATGCGGATCCGCAACCCGACCCATCTCTGGCCGGAAGACATGTTCGCGTGGACGATGGCCAAGGAGGTGCGAAAGCTGTTTGCCAACCGGACCTCGGTGCAGCTCGGCGCCCACGGGCAAATGTTCGGGCTCGACGCCCACTGGGAACTCGACCTGCTGACCCGAGGCGGGTTTACCCCGGCTGAAGCGCTCGAGGTGGCCACGATCAAGGGAGCCGAGTACCATGGCCTCGATGCCGACCTTGGCTCGCTCGAGGTCGGGAAACTGGCCGATCTGGTCGTGCTCGATGCCAACCCGCTCGAGCAGATCGGCCACGCGCAGCAGATCCGATATGTGATGAAGAATGGCGTTCTGCACGCTGGGGCAGACGCGGCCCGGGTGTGGCCCGATCCGAAGCCCGCTGGCAAGCCGTATTTCCTCGGACGGCCGTAGCGCCGGAGGCGGCGGCGCGACCTCGGCGCCGCCGCGCTGGCAGGATCAGCCCGCTTCGTCGAAGGACCGTCGCAGCCAGCCCGCGAGGGTCGCGTCGACTTCACCGGGCGCGCTGATCCTGGTGGTGTAGCGGCACATGCTGGCCGGCGGCATCTCCTTGAGCCTCGGATTGGCCGGCAGTTCCTTGGCCGAGAGCCCGACCTCGATGGCCGTCTTGGTCTTGGGGCCCACCATCGCGAACTGCTTCTTCCGCCGGTAGCTGACGTACCCTTTCTTGGGTGCCGCCTCGAGCGACCCGAACTTCTCCATCATGGTCAGCACCGCCTCGTGCAGCGGCCGAAGGTCCTCCTTGCCCTGGTAGATCTCGGCCAGCACGTCGTCGCTCGAGAGCCCCTTGGCCTCGGCGGCACTCTGCCCGTCCGACTTGAGGGCAAGGTGGACGAGGGTGTTGGCCTGCCCGTGGCCGAGTCCGAAGCGTTCCATCAGCATCGTACGCAGCTCGCCGTGCTTGGTCAGCCCGCTGGTCGCGACGACCTGGGCCAGCTCCGCCATGGTCTTGCCGGTCTTCGCTTCGATGTTCTTGACCATCGTGGCGATAGCCTTGTCTGGATCCGCCATCTCGTAGCTCCTGTGGGTAAGGGATCGCGTTCCGACCCTGTACCACGCAGCGACCCGTTCCTTTAGGTCTGGGGGGGGGCGTGCCGGGACGACGCCGTAACCGGGTCGCCGGGGCGGGTGATGTCGACGTCGATCTCCTTCCGCAGCCAGGCCCGGGCCAAGAGCCAGTCACGCTGGACCGTCTTGAGCGACACCCCCAGACTGATGGCGGTTTCCTCGAGTGACAACCCACCGAAGAACCGGCGCTCCACGACCTGGGCCGGTCGTGGCTTGACCCGGGCCAGGCGGTCGAGTGCCTCGTCGATGGCGATCAACTCGTCGGCGGCCTCCTCACTCATGATGGATTCGATTTCGTCCAACGGCACCGCCACCTGACCGGCCCCGCGCTTGAAGCGTTTTCGGGCCCGGGCGTGATCGATCAGCACCCGACGCATGGCCTGAGCGGCGATCGCGAACAGATGGTGGCGGCTTTCCGGCGAGATCTTCTCTCGTTCCGCGAGGCGGAAATACGCCTCGTGAACCAGGGCGGTCGGCCCCAGGGTGTGCCCCGGGGCCTCACGGGAGAGCATCGATCGGGCGACGACCTTGAGTTCGTCGTAGATCAACGGGAACAGCTGGTCCAATGCCTCCTGATCCCCGGCGCGGAGCCGGGTGAGCCATTGGGTAATCGAACCGGTTGTCATGGGCGCCCGCGATCGGATCGGGTGCTGCTAATTACAGCCAACCCGATGGCGAGGCAAGGCCGAACGGGTCGCCCGGGTTAAGGCCGCGGGGTCACGGTGTCCAGACGCCCCTGAGCCTCCTCGTTCGACGGATCACGGCGGAGTGCCTCCCGAAAGGCGCGACGCGCCGCCACGGTGTCACCGCGCATCAACTCGAGGTTTCCTCGAAACACCTCGATCCCGGAGGAAGTGGGGTAGAACTCCGCGTTCAAGTCGAGGATCCGGAACGCCTCGGCGAACCGGCTCGCACGGCCGAGCCGAAAGGCACTCACGCTGAGCGAGGATTCGCCGAAGTCGTAAGCCCCGCTTCCGAAGTGCCGGGCTCGGAGGCCGCGGTACGCGGCGATCGCCGAATCCGCGCCGGAGCCCTGGGCCACCTCGGCGATCAGGGACGACAGCGGCATCGGCCGACTGACCCCCCGGTGGCACGTGGCGCAGGTGACCCGGACCGGCGGGACCGGACGGGATGGGAGCGAGTCGAGCCGACGGTTGATGTCGTCGACCATCCGCATCATCTCGCGGGCCACGGTCTTGGTTCGCTTCCGATCGGAGGCGAAGTCGAAGGTCGCGAGGTCCTTGCCGGGCTCGCCGTCGTGGCAGAACTCACACCGAACTCCGAGGTCGAACGCGAAGTTCCGCATCCTGCCGACCACTTGAATGACCGGGGTCCCCCGGGGGATCACGGTGGTATTGACGAGCGAATCCGGCGGCCACCTCCCGGCCGACTGAGCCTCGACCGTGCCGACCGACAACACCACGCCCAGCGCCGCCCAGGAAGCGCGCATCGTGCCCTCGGAGAATTGAGATGAGCAACCCCGGACGCGGGTCCGCGCCCTCAAAGTCACGACGCACCCACGGCTGAACCGGTTTCTGCCCGTCCCCAAGTGCGGGGGGTTGCGTTTCTGGCCACACCTTCCTATCTTGTCTTGGTGATCGAACACAGTTCCGAGCAATAGTACAGGGGCCCGGCAACGCCGGGCCCCTTCGCGTTGTTGCGATCACATGCAGCGGGGGGAACTCCCATCGTTGCGGGGAACACCCCCCGTGGGGTTGGCACGGGATCGAAGCGTTGGAGACCTCGGGTCGCCGACGCCAGCACAGGAGAAGGACAATGCGTACCAAGGGCACCGTGAAGTGGTTCAACGACAGCAAGGGCTTCGGCTTCATCACCCCGGCCGACGGGGCGAAGGACTGCTTCGTTCACCACTCCGCCATCTCGGGACAGGGCTTCAAGAGCCTGGCCGAGGGCGAGCAGGTCGAGTTCGACGTGGTGCAGGGCCAGAAGGGCCCGGCCGCCGAGAACGTGACCCGGATCGCGGCGAGCTGAACCTCGCCCGACCCGGGATCGCCCGTCACGGGTGATCGTTTGCCACCCGCCCCGCTCGCAAGAGCGGGGCGGGTTTGCTTTGGGGGCCCGGGGATGCCTTACCTTTCGCCCCCATGACCGACGCCCTGCCAATGGAGATCCGCCCGGCGGCCACCGTCCTCCTGCTCCGGGACGCTCCGAGTGCCGGGATCGAAGTGTTCATGGCCCGCCGCAACGTCAAATCCGGGTTCGTCGGCGGCGCCTACGTTTTTCCCGGTGGCCGAGTCGACGCCTCCGACGCGATCGACCCAGCCCGCTGCGTTGGCCTCGACGAGGCCACCGCCAACTCCCGCCTCGGCACGGCCCAAGGCGGACTGGCGCACTACGTCGCCGCGGTGCGGGAGTGCTTCGAGGAGGCCGGGATTCTGCTGGCCTACG
>CADEGB010000202.1 GCA_902826755.1 uncultured Gemmatimonadota bacterium | reverse complement strand
CCGACGGGGCTGGCGATGGCCGGTGCCTGGCCGGCCCGATCCGGCTGCTGCTGACCCGGGCCGACAAGCGGGTGACGGGCGTTCGAGTCGGGATCGGGCCGGTTCGTCTTCCGGCGGGGACGACCGATCTCGGGGCCGTGTCCGGGCCCGGCGCCGCCCGGTTCCTGGTCGACCTGGCCGGCCGAGCCGACGGGCGGGTCGGCAGGGAGGCGCTGACCGCCGCCGCGGTGGCAGACTCGGCCGACACCTGGCGGGCGTTCCTGGCGTTGGCCCGCAATCCAGCGGTTTCCCGAGGCCTCCGGGAGAGCGCGGCCGGGTGGCTCGGCCGGGAGGCCGGCGCCGCGCCCGGACTCGCGGCCGGCCTGGAGGCTCTGGCCCGTGACCCCGATGCGCCAGGCCCGGTTCGCTCCCGGGCGGTGTCGTCGCTTGGCCGACTCGAAACCGGGGTGGGGCCCTTGCTGGCGCTGGCAGAGTCCGATGACCCGATCGTGGCCAGGCCCGCCCTGTCCGCCTTGGGCCGGAGCGCCGATCCGCGGGCTCGGGCGCTGGTGCGGCGGGCGGTCCGAGACAGCGCACTCCCTCGCCCGGTACGGCTCGAGGCGATCAAGGCCCTTGGGGGTCGAGACGCTTCGCCGGCCGACCTGGTGGCCCTCCGGGACCTTTGGCCCGGCCTTACGGGGGAGTTCAAGGGCACGGTGCTGCAATTGATCGCGGAGACCGGCGGTGGCGAGAACGCGCGGTGGCTGCTCGGAATTGCCCGGTCGGCCGACGAGCCGGTGGCGGTGCGGGCGCAGGCCGTCCGGTTTTCCGAGCAGGCCGGAATCGGTTCGGCCGAGTTGGGCAAGCTTTACGACGAGGCGGCGGACCGACGGGTCAAGGAAGCGATTCTGGATGTGCTCCAGCGGATCGGGGATCGAACCGCGCGGGCCAAGATCGGTTCGGTGGCGCGGGCCGACACGGATCCGCAGCTCCGTCGCGCCGCGGTGACCCGATTGGCCCGAGACGGCGACCGGCAGTCCCTCGAACTTCTCGAAGGAGTCCTCGCCAAGCCCTGACCTCGGCGGTCAGGGCTGAGTGCCGTTGAGACTCTGGAGAAGCCCGTAGACCAGGACGCCACCGACGACCGCGATACCGGCGAGAAAGGTCTTGCCGATATGGCGATACCGGGTCGACACCTGGGTGATGTCGCGGACCGGCACTGCGACCCGCTGAATGGCGGTTTCGGTCGGATGGCCGGTCAGGGTGTCGCCGACGATCCGAGGCGCATAGACCGGAAACCCCTTGACAGAGTCGGCCGTGGCCACTCGGATGACCTCCTGGGGTTTGGCGGCCAGGAGTTCGCGGGGCCCGATGGTCTGGGGTCGCCAGGCCACGCAGCCGGATAGCTGGGCGATGGCCAACAGGGTGAGGATCGGTCGTCTCATGGGCTCTGGCGGCGAGGGTGGTCGGCGCGGCGGCCCGCCCGGGTGATCCGCTCGGCGGCCGCGCCGGCGAAGACTAGCTCGTACGGCGAACGTTGCGCCACCGTTCGCCACCATCGAATGGCCTCGTCGGTCCGTCCCACCGCCTCGAGCAGTTCCGCCCGAAGAAACCGCTGATAGGGACCCGCGAAGAACGGCGAGCCGACGGCGTACTGGAACCAGACATCGGTTCGGCAACCCTCGAGCGCGGCGAGCGCGTTGTCGGGGCGGCCATCGAGTCGAAGGCCCAGCGCGTCGAGGGTGCGCGCCAGTTGCTCGGCCAGCGCCTCGGCCCCCGACGGAACGGGCAGTTCGGAGAAGGCATCGGCCGCCAGACGAACGGCGGCCCGGTCGCCCCGCCGCCCCGCCAGCGCGCCGAGGAGGAAGAGGCGGAGGTGCGGGTGGAGCCCGTCGTGAAAGGCGAGCGGGATCGCCACGCTGGCGCGGGTCTCGAGCGGATTCCATGCGTCGAGTTCGCGCTCGATGGCCATCCGCTCCGCTTCGGGCAGATCGGTGAAGGGAAGGGCCGCCAGCAGCGCTCGGACCTCGAGGGCCCAGGCAGGTTCGTGGTGCGCCGCCTGGTCGAGGCGCTCGAACGCGGCGGTTTTCTTGCCGAGCGCCAGTTCGAGATGCGCCAACACGATGTTGCCGAGGGCCGCGAACTCGGGAGAGCGGGCGGCCGGAAGTACCTGGAGCGCCAGTTGCTCCGCTCCGGCGAGGTCGCCCGCGTAGAGCGCCACATCGGCAAACGCCCGCGCGATGACCAGTCCCGAGGCGCGGAGCAGTTCCTCGCTCGCCGCCGCCTGATCGCGTTCCGTGCCGGCCGCGAAGGCCGCCAGGATCCGAAGGCCGAGTGCCTGGTCCGCCGTCGGGCTCGATGCCAGCGCTCGGGCCACGTAGGTAGTGACCAGGTCGGGTTGGCGTGCCAGCGCGGCGAGGCGCGCCAATTGGGTCAAGGCCGCGAAGTGTCCGGGGTCGATCGCGACCGTGCGCTCGAACGGCTCCCGGGCTTCCGCGATCGATCGACCCCGGTACGGGTTGGTATGGAACAGGAGGTCACCGAGGAGGAACCAGGGTTCCACCTGCTCGGGGAACGAGACGGTCAGCGCGGCGTACCGTCGTTCCGCATCGGCGGTCTGGCCTTTGAGCCAGGCATGCTGAGCCTCCAGCAACAACCGGTCGTGGTCGGAGAGCCGTTCTCGGTGCCGCCAGGCATCGGTCGACGCCTGGCGCGCCGGCCCGATCAGCGCGTTGGCGGCGAGCGATGAGGCGAGTCGATAGTAGGCCAGGGCAAACGACGGATCCTCGACGGTGGCCCGCCGGAACAAATCGAGGGCCTGGAGGTGCCGGCCACGCCGGAACTCATGCTCGCCGGCGAGATAGGCCTTGAGGGCCGGCAGGGAAGCGGTCGTCAATGCGGCAAGGCGGGCGAGGCGCCCGCCCGCCGAGCGATCGACATCGGCCATCAAGCGGCGGACCAGCTCGTCAACCAGTTCGAACAGTCCCGATTCTTCGGGGCTTCGGCCCTCGGCCCGCGCCGCGAGGCGACCCGACGCCTCGTAGAGGCCGACCCCTGCCTCGATCCGACCGCCACTCTCGACGATCGTGCCCACGATGAACCAGCCGGCTTCGAGTTCGCGGGCAATGCGGACACCCGTGGCGAGATCGGCGCCGCCGATGGCGGCTGGCCCCGCGTGCTGGAGCACCGTCTTCGGGTCGGCCGTCCGGAATGCGCCGGTGCCGTCGAGCTTGGTGCTCAGGAGGTCAACCAGACCTTCGGACAGGTACTGGATGTCGGGTGGCCCGTGAACCACGAACGGGCAGACGGCAACGAGCCACTGGTCGCGCCCTGCCGGTGCCTCGGGTGCCGCGGGGCCCGCGGCGCGGATCCGTGTCGCCACGGCCTCGACGTCCGGGTGTGGGGTGGACCCAAGTTCGGCGGCGAGTCGAACCGCCAAGAGCTGGTGGAGACGGAGGCCAAGGGCCCGTTCGCCGAGGCGTTCGAGTTCGAGGAGAAAGCCGAGGGCGGCGTCCTCGTCCTGAGGGGCCAGATCGATGGCCCGTTCGGCCCACCGTCCCGCCGCGGCGGGGTCGGGCAAGGCTCGGCGGGCGAGTTGCCACGCCGCCAATGCCGCCTCGTAGCGCCGCCGGCTTCGCTCCCGGTCGAGCCAGGCTTCCGCCTCCGGCGCCCCTTGGACGTAAAACCCGTCCAGGAACCCGCCTTGGTAGAGCATCAGCGCGGTTTCGAGGTCGTTGGCGTCGATGGCGGCGTCGAATGCCAGGGCGTCGACACTGATCAGATCGGCGGCGACCCCGACCTCCTCGTCGCCCCGGCCCACGATCAGATCCGCGCCGCAGGCCTGACGGAGAAAGTAGAGGGCCCGGCGGAGCGCTGCCCGGGCGTGTTCCTGGTCGAGATCCGGCCAGAACATCGCCAGCAGTGAGTCCCGTCGTAACAGCTTGCCCGGTTTGGCCGTCGCGAGGTAGACCAGGAGTGCCAGTCGTTTCGGCTGCTGGAGCACGGCACGTACTTCGGCACCGCCCGGCGCCCGCAAGTCCGCCGAACCGAGGGTCCGGAGATCAATCATTCGGTTGGCGAGCAGGGATTGCCCATGGGCGGGGGCGGGGTCACGACAGGGTAACGGGGGGTGCCGATTGTCTGGAACGTAGGCCCCACGGAGAGAGATCGCAAATGTTCGACAGGTTTCTGACCAACCGGCCCGCTGCCGGACCGGACGCCCCCCGGCCTCGGGGTTCTCGCATCGTGCTGTATGCCTGGTGGACGCCGACCGACGCCCTACCAGAGTCGCTGCCCTTTGACGGTTCGCTGGCTCCGAACCGTGAGGTGAATTGCACCGCCCTGGGGGCACTCGCCGCGACGGCGCCGGGGTGATGCAAAGGGGCTCACCCCCGCCGGCCGGCTCGCTTTGTGCGCTCCTGGCGGTTGGGCGTGGATCAATAGGCTCGGTGGATCGTCTTAACATGGATCCCTGACAACGTCTCCCGCCCGACCCCGCACTCGCGGAGCTGATTCTCATGTACCGTTCCGCCCCTAGGTGGCACCGCGCCCTTGCGGCCACCCTGACATTCGCGGCCTGTTCGACCTCGGACGATGGGGTTTCGCCGCCGCCGCCCCCACCGCCGCCGCCCCCTGCCTTCGTCCGCTGGTCCGATCCGTCGTCCTGGCCCAACCGGGTGGTGCCGGCCGCCGGGGCTTCCGTCACGATCCCGGCCGGCCAGACGATGCTCCTCGACGTCACCACCCCGGCGTTGAAGGGGGTCACCGTCGAGGGTACCCTCGAGTTCGACCGCAAGGACCTGGCACTGACCGCGGACTGGATCGTGGTTCGAGGCGCGCTCGAGATCGGGACCGAGGCCACGCCGTTTACGCATCGGGCCGTGATCACCCTGACTGGTCCGTCCACTGACAACATCCAGGGAGCGGGTGGCCGGGTGCTGGCCGTGTTGGCCGGGCGCATCGACCTGCACGGCCGGAGCCGGACGACCTGGACCAAGCTCGCCGCCTCGGTGACGGCCGGCGCCACGCAATTGCAGGTGACCGGTCCGATCGACTGGCAGGTGGGTGAGCGGATCGTGGTGGCGTCCACGGACTTCGATCCGTTTCAGGCCGAGGAAGGCGTGATCGCCGCGGTGCAGGGCAACCTGGTGACGCTGCAGGCGGGTCTTCGGTATCCCCATTGGGGGCAAGTCCAGACCTTTGCGGGCCGGTCGGTCGACGAACGGGCCGAGGTCGGCCTGCTTTCGCGCAACATCGTGATCCGAGGGGATAGCGCCAGCAGCGTGGCCACCGGATTCGGTGGACACATCATGGTGATGGCCGGCGCGGTGGCCCGGGTCGAGGGGGTCGAACTCACCCTGATGGGCCAGAAGAAGCTGCTGGCTCGCTATCCGATGCACTGGCACATGGCCGGGAACGTCGACGGGCAGTATTTCCGCCGCAACGCCGTCTGGAAGACGTTCAACCGGTGCCTCACGATCCACGGAACCAACAATCTCCGGGCGGCCGGCAACGTCTGTTACGACAACATCGGGCACGCGTATTTCCTGGAGGACGGCGCCGAAACCGGGAACGTGCTCGAGGACAATCTTGGCCTGGCCACCAGGCGGCCGAACACGGGCGAGGCCGTCCTGCCGTCAGACAACGATCCGGCCACCTTCTGGATCACCAACCCGGACAACAGCTATCGCCGGAACGTGGCGGCGGGCTCGCGGGGTTTCGGGTTCTGGTTCGCGCTGCCCGCGGCACCCACCGGGGTGTCGACCGGGGCGATTGCCTTCCCGCGCTCGACCCCGCTCCGAGAATTCGTCGACAACGTGGCGCATTCGAACCGGAATACGGGGCTCAACGTCGACCACGGGCCGCGCCCTGATGGCACCATCGAAACGGTCCACTACGCCCCCCGCCAGACCCCGGGCAACAACCAGACGGCGCTGGTCACGGCCCGATTCCGGAACTTTACTGGCTACAAGCATTCAGGTCGGGCCGTGTGGCTTCGTGGTTCCGAACTCCGGCTCGAGAATCCGACCCTGGCCGACAATCACATCGGCGCCACGTTCGCGTCGTCAGAGACGTTTCTCCAGGACGCGGTGATGGTCGGGGTGACCGCCAATGCGGCCACCGCGTTCACTCGAAGCTTCCCGGTTCGGGGGTACGAGTTCTACGATGGGCGGGTCGGCGCGGAACGGGCCACGTTCGTCAACTATCAGCCGACGGCGGCCAACTACTTCAGCGCGCTGGGCTATAACCGCCAGAACGGATTCCCGATCAGCACCGGCAACTTCGCCCGGCAGCTCACCTTCGTGAACGCCAACCAGGTCTTCCTCGAGAATCCGATGGTGGACAAGGACGGCGACAAGGCCTCCGTCATCCTCGACGCCGACGGTTCGCTGACCGGAACGGCGGGGCAGTACGTGGCGGCGAACAACCCGCTCCTCGTCACCGGGGCCTGTCAACTTCGGACGGCCTGGAACGCCTACGTCTGCGCGCAGCGGTTCGTGAACGTGCAGGTACGGGGGGCCCAGTCGCAGACGGTGGCACCGCTCGACCTGACCCGGGATGACGGTGCGGTGGGGAGCTTCGTCGGAGTCCCCGACAACCTCCACGTCGTGTCGGCCTCGGTGGTGCCGAATCGGAAATACACCGTGACGTTCAAGGGCTCCACGCCGACCATGCCGCAGGTCTACGCCAACCAGTTGGCGGCGGGCGAGTGGGTTCGGGTGACGCTGCCGTACTCGAGCGCCACGTTCAAGGTGTACCGCGACTACAACACCTCGACCGCGATTCCGGCGGCGGCGTCGTTGGCGGAACTCGAGGCCGGCACCGGCGACAAGTACTTCTTCGATGCGGCCGCCGGGCGACTCCACCTCAAGGCGCAGGCCAAGACCGGGCGGGATTGGGCGACCCTGTTCGTGGTGCCTTAAGCCCACTCGCGCCCTCGGGCCGGCCAACGACCACGCCAAGCGCCACCGCGGTCAAGGCGGCCAGGAGCCAGACGGGCGCGCGATCATTCCAGGTCGCGCCCAGCAGGACGGCCAAGCTGCCAACCATGTGACGGCGGAGGTCCGGCCCAGCGCTCCGGGTGCCGGATGTTGCCACCACCACGCCCAGGCCGGCTAGGGCCAGCGCGATCCCGCCTGACAGCAAGGCGGCCCCTGAGCCCAGAGGGGCCACCCCGCCACCGGCCACGACCCGTTCGATGCCGACGGACGCGATCGCAATCCCGAAACAGAACGGCAAATGCGCGGCGCTCCAGGTTCGGAGGCGAAGCCTGTCCGCATCGGTGTCGAGCGACCGGGGCCTGGCCGCGCCGGCCCGTTCGTAGTAGCCCCACCAGACGGCGAAGGTCAGTGCGAGCCCCAACGCCGCCGCCGACGCGGCCGGGGCGCTCCAGGCATCCCGGTGCCGCATCCCGGCCATCGTGGCCACGACCGTTTGGCCGAGCAGGATCAGGGTAAACAGGCCGAACCGTTCCGGAAGGTGCGCGGGATCAGGGGGATGTCGACCTCCGGCCCGGGCGGCGAGCCACGGAGTGGCCGTGTCGATCGCAAGCGCGACCGCCCAGCTGGCGAAGCGCGCCGGCGGCGGCATCAGCGCGGCTCCAAGCCACAGCGCCGCACCGCTCCCAGCGCCGACCGCATGGACGATGGCCAATCGCCGGCGGGCGGGTCTGGCGACAAGCTGGAGATACTGGATCGCGAGCAGCACCCGCGTCACGGCGTACGACGCGGCGAACCCCGCGGCCTCGCGACTGCCGAGATCGGTCTCCGCGTTGATCGCCATGACGGCGATCGCGCCGACCTGGCCCAAGGTCAGGAGCCGGTGCGCCGTGCCGTCGGGATCGAAGCGGGTGGCCAGAAAGGTGTGATCGACCCAAGCCCGCCAAATGAGGAGGAACAAGAACCCGAAGCGGCCCAGGCCGGCGGGACTGAAGTCGGCGCCGAGGGCGGTACCCCCATCGGCCACCGCGGCGGCGAACACCAGGTCGAAGAACAGCTCGAGCCAGGTGGCCCGTCGCTCCCGGTCCGGGAGACCCGGCGTCGCCCGGGCCGCGGGCGCCTCAGCGCCGGAACAAACGGCCGATGACATGACCGGCGATCCCGCCGATGGCAGCCCCCGCCAGGCCAAACCCGATCGTGGAGCCGGTA
>CADEGB010000201.1 GCA_902826755.1 uncultured Gemmatimonadota bacterium | reverse complement strand
GATGCCAGCGCCCTTGATGCTGGAGCCCTTGATGGTGATCGGAAACCTGGTCCGCGGCGGCGAGAGCTGAACCGAGGCCGGGGCATCGAGCCAGCCGGCGTTGCTGCTGAGCCGGAGCGGACCGCCGATGGTACCCGAGACCTCGACGAGCACCGTGGTGTCCGCGGCCCGTCGCCGATCGAGAATCCGGAACACGGCGCCGCCGGGCACGCCGCCCACGGCCACCTCGACCACCGCCATTTCGGGAAGCCGCCGAAGAACCCGGTCGGCCGCCATCAGGTCAAGCAAGCCGGCGCCCTGATCGGCGCGAAGCGACGGGCCTAACGGCCGCCCGGTGGCGAGCACCGCCTGCCGAATCTGGGCGCCGGTCCATCCCCGCTTTTCCTGGCGGAGCCCCGACACCAGCAGCGCCATGGCGCCGGCCACATGGGGCGAGGCCATGCTGGTGCCGTTCTTGTCCTCGGAGCCGGTGTCCCAACGCGGAACCGAGGAGTAGGCAATGCCCGGTGCGAGGATGTCGGGCTTGGCCACTTCGCCACCACGGGAACTGAAGAAGGCAATGACTTCGCCGCCCACCACGCCGGTAAAAGCGGGCGGAATGGTGGCGCCAACGCTGAGGACCCGCGCGGCCGATCCCGGAAACCCCATGGTCGACAACCCGGGGCCATCGTTCCCCGCGCTGGTGACGAACAGCACCTCCGGATTGGCAAGGAGCACGGAATCGATGACCGCGTCGATCCGGGCACTCCCCTCCCGCTCGTTGCCGACCCCGAAGCTCATGTTGAGGACCAGGGGCAGCCGCCGCTCCCGGGCGAATCGAATGGCGTAGTCGATTGCCCGGATCATGCTGCCGGACACCGAGATCCCGCCAAAGGCGTTGCTGGCGATCTTGAGGCCGAGGAGCTGGGCGCCAGGCGCGGCGCCGTTGAAGCCCTTGACCCCGTAGAGCCCGTAGCCAGCCGCGATCCCGGCCACGTGGGTGCCATGCCCGCTGGTATCGAAGAAGAGATCGAGGCTCGGAGGATCGCCGGGGCCAAAATTGACCGCGACCGCCAGCGGACTTGGGCGGCCGGACACGGTCCAGCCGAAGGTCTCGCGGGCCACGAGGTAGTCGTGGACGGGCCGTTCGTTGGCGAGCGACCCGTCGCCGTCGGTATCGGCAAAGAGGACCCAGCCATCGGAGGCCTTGGCGACGACCACGGCCATCAGATCCTCGTCATCGCCGTCGCCGTTCAGATCGGCGGCGGGCATCTCGCCGAGGGCGCGTTCCCTGATGACACCGCCCAACAGCGGACCCGCCCCGATGGTGGCAACCCGCTGCATGCCAGCCAGGCGCACCCCGGCCACCAGGGCGGTATCGCCGCGGGGCGCCACGGGGCCTAACGCCACCCGGCCTTCAGCGGAAAAATCCCGGAGGTCGAGCAACTTCCGATCGCCGGTGGACGTGAAGCCGAGGCCCGGGACCGCCGCGTCGATTCCGCTGTCGAGCACCCCGATCAGGACGCCCCTGCCGTCGTAGGTCGGATTGGCCTGGAGGTACGCCCACACGTTGGTCGATGCCAGCGGCATCAGACCGCGGCGGTACGCCTCCGAAGCCGGGAGCACTGGCTCTTTCGGCTCCGGGAGCGCCGGTGGCGGGGGCGGCGGCGGCGTGATGATCCGCCCCGGGTCCATGTTGGGCTGGGGCGTCGTGGTGACGGCCGGGGCGCAGCCAGCCACCAGGAGGGCCAGCGCCAGGTAGCGGAGGTCAGCGACCGGCATGGTCATCGATCGGGGGAAGCACGAACGGGCCCACGTGCGGTCCGGCGAAGTTGGCCGAGGTCCGAAGCAGGAAGGCCAGCACGTCCCGGGTGTCTTCCGGGAGGACGATGGCGTCGACCTGGCCGCGGGCGGCGGCGTGGCGGGCGTCGAGATCGCGGTCGTAGTCGGCCCGCATCTGACCGATCGAGGCCTCGACCTCCGGGGCCAGGTCCTTCCTTTCCTTCTTGGCCTTTTCGATGGTGGGGCCGTGGACGGCCATGATGGCGGCCTCGCCCTCCATGACGCCCATCCGGCCGGTGGGCCAGGAGAGGAGGAAATCGGGATCAAACCCCTGGCCGGCCATGGCGTAGTAGCCGGCCCCGGAGGCGTGGTTGACGGTCAGCACGATCCTGGGGACGACGGCGGCGGCCATCGCTTCGACAAACCGGGCGCCCGCGCGGATGATCCCGGAGTGCTCCGCGTCCGGGCCCACCATGAATCCGCTCACATCCTGGACGAAGAGAATCGGAATCCGCTCCCGGCTGGCCGTCTCGATGAAGTACGCCACCTTCTCGGCACTCTCGGTGTAGATGATGCCGCCGAAATGGGGCCGCTCGCCCGGCTTGGCCTTGATGATCCCGCGCTGATTGGCGATGACCGCTACCGGCCACCCCTCGATCCGGCCGTGGCCGCAGATCATTTCGCCGGCCACGCCCGGTTGAAACTCGGCGAGTTTGCCGCCGTCGATCAGGCAGTCGAGCACGTGGCGCATGTCGTACGACATCCGATGATCTTGCGGCAGGATGTCGTAGAGATCCGCGGGGGGCCGGGCCGAGGCGACGGCCTCCGAGACCTGATGAACCACCCCGGGCCTCCGCGGCAGCCGGGCGACATACTCGCGGATCTGCCCAAGGCACTCCGTGTCGTTCCGGGCCATGTAATGGGCCACGGCGCTGACTTCGGTATGGGTGCGAGCGCCGCCTAACAGTTCGCCGTCGACCGTCTGGCCGGTGGCGCCCTTGACCAGGTTCGGGCCGCCGAGCCCCATGAAGCTGGTTCCGTCGACCATGAAGATCACGTCCGACAGCGCCGGCAGATACGCGCCGCCCGCCACGCAGCTCCCCATCACGGCCGCGATCTGGGGCACGTGGAGGTAGCGCCGCATGATCGAGTTGTAGTAGAAGATCCGGGCGGCCCCGTACTGGCCCGGGAAGACGCCGCCCTGGTATGGCAGGTTGACGCCCGCGCTGTCCACCAGGTAGATGATCGGGATCCGTTGCCGCATGGCGATTTCCTGGGCGCGGAGGATCTTTCCGATCGTCTCCGGCCACCACGACCCCGCCTTGACGGTGGCGTCGTTGGCCACCACCACCGACTCCCGGCCACCCACCATCCCCACCCCGGTAATGACCCCGGCGCCGGGAGCCTGACCGTCGTAGCGATCGTACGCCACGAGGAGGCCGACCTCGAACCACGGGCTCCCCGGATCGAGCAGGCCCGCCACCCGCTCCCGCGGGGAGAGCTTGCCCTGGGCGTGCATCTTGGCCACTCGATCGGGGCCACCCCCCGCCTCGAGCTTGGTGGCCAGGGCCCGGTATTCATCGGTCAGGGCGCGAAGCCGGCTCGCTTTGGGCGGATCGGCGGCGGGGGCTTTGGGGGCCTTCGGGTCTTTGGTCAAGGGGCGTTCTCGGCTGGGAAAGGCGGGCGTCCGACTGGCCTCAACCTAACCCTTGCGGCAGGGTCGGTTCAAGCGATTCGGCCCCGCAGAATCGGAGGGCTGTCTGTTCCAGGATGGCCGCGGCCTGGTGGATCGAGTCCACCGATACCCACTCGGTGGCGGCGTGGGCCCCGCCGCCCTGCACCCCGAACAGCAGGCAGGGCATGCCAACCTGATCGAACAGGCCCGCATCGGTCCAGAACGGCTCGCCGCGGAGGGGAGGCGGGGCGCCTAACACCGTGGCGGCTTCTTCTATCACGGTCCGAACGATCGGCCAGGTCGGGTCGGCCTGGTACCCGGCACGGGCCACCAGACGGGTCAGCGTCCACCGGAAATCCGGCACCGAGCCGGCCAGCGTGGTGAGCAGCGAGCGGATTTCCGCCTCGACCTCGTCCGGCGTTTGGCCCGGCAACATCCGGCGCTCGACCGTCAGGCGACACTCGGCCGCGACCGTCGCGGCGTCTTCCCCACCCCGGACCATCGCCACCCGCGCGTCGCCGGTGCCGAGCAGCGGGTGCGGCGGCAGGGCCCGGAGTGCGCGTCGCAGTTCGCCGAAGGCGGTGAGGACCAGACCGGCATGATCGATCGCGTCGATCCCCTGCTCCGGCATCGAGCCGTGCGCGGCCCGGCCGGACAGGACGATCTCGAACCAGGCAAAACCGCGATGGGCCACGGTGATCTCGAGCTGGCTCGGTTCGGCGATGATGGCCGCATCGGCCCGAAAGCGGCCGAGCACCTCCTCGGTGCCGAGGCTGCCGAACTCCTCGTCGGCCACGCAGGCCACCAGCAGGTCGCCCCGGAGACCGCGCCTGGCGGCCCGGCGGGCGGCGACCATGATCGCGGCCAGGCCGCTCTTCATGTCGAAGGCACCGCGGCCTTCGAGCCGGTTGCCCCGCTGTCGCGCTTGGAAGGGATCGCCCTCGTACCCGGCAACCGACACGGTATCGGTGTGACCGTTCAACATCAACGACCGTCCGCCACCCGATCCGCGCGCGATGCCCACGACCGATGGCCGTCCCGGGGTGGCTTCGAGCCGGTGGACCTCGAAGCCCGCGGTCTGCAACCAGTCCGCGCAGAAGGACGCGATCCGGCCTTCGCCCGCCGCGTGGGGCACCAGGCTCGGGTTGACGGAATCGATCGCGATCAACCGGGAGAGCAGCGCGACGGGATCGTCCGTCGTCGGGTCGTCCGCCGGCCTCGCCAAGTTCAGGGCCGCGGGCCGAAGCGCTGGAGCGATCGGGCCTTGGCCTTGGCGGCCTCGACCAGCCGATCCTTCGGCGGCGCGGTGGTGACGAGGGAGCCGAGGAGGCGTTTGACGACATCGGTGACGTCGACGACGGCCTGATCGAAGACCGCGGCGTTGGCGGCCGAGGGCTTGGTGAACCCGCTGACCTTGCGGACGAACTGGAGGGCGGCCGCCGAAATCTCGGCGTCGGTGGCGGGCGGCTCGAAATTGTTGAGCTGGCGGATGTTCCGGCACATTGGCTGGCTACCTCAACTCTCCGGTCCCGGGCTTGATCGATTCGTGCACGGCCACGATCCGCCAGCGCCCGCCTTCCGGCGCGAGGACCTCGGTTCGAGCCGTGAACTCCCGCCAGGCGGCGCCCGTGGTGTCCGCCTGGCGACAGTCGAGAATGCCGGTGACCACCGCCGAGGTCCGGGAGAGAACGTCGATCCGGAGCGGATCGACCCAGACGCAGTCGACCTGGGTGTAGGTGGCATACCGTGGCGGGGCGCCGCGGACGATGGCGGGCCAGTCGCCGATTTCGCCGTTGCCGACGTAGGCGGTGTTCGGGGAGTAGAAGGCCAGCACCGAATCGACCTGCCGGGTGCGCATGACCGCCACCATCTCGTTCGAGACGGCCCGGACGGTGTCCGCAATGGCGGCGCGGGCGGCGGGATCGAGCTCGACCGACGGCGCCGGCGCCGCGCAGCCCACGCCCGCCAGCACGGCGGCGAGACCGAATCGCCTCACTGCTCGAGGTGCTCGGCGGCCCACTGGTTGATGTAGTCGATCAAGTCGGCCAACGGGGTCCCGGGCCCGAACAGCTTCCCGATGCCCTGCCCGCGGAGCGCCTCGGCGTCCTCGGCCGGGATGATCCCGCCGCCGGTCACCAGGAGATCCTGCCGGCCCGCCTCGTCGAGCAGCTTCCGGACCCGGGGAAACAGGGTCATGTGGGCGCCCGAGAGGATCGAGAGGCCGACCACGTCGACGTCTTCCTGAATGGCGGCGGTGGCGATCATCTCCGGCGTCTGGTGGAGCCCGGTGTAGATCACTTCCATCCCGGCGTCGCGGAGGGCGGCGGCCACGACCTTGGCGCCGCGGTCGTGTCCGTCGAGCCCTGGCTTGGCCACCAGGACGCGAATCGGTCGGGAGAGGGGTTTGGTCTGGGTCGTCATGAGAGCCTAGAAGAAGACCGGTTCCCGGTACGCGCCGTAGACCTTCTCGAGCGCGTAGCGGATTTCATAGAGCGTGCAGTAGCTGCGGGCACAGTCGAGCATGGCCGGGATGACGTTCCGGCCCTCGCGGCCGGCGCGGCCGAGTTCGTCGAGGGCGCGCTCGACCGCCGCCTGATTCCGCTCGTTCCGGAGTCGGCCGAGGCGTTCGCGCTGGGTCCGGTCGGCCTCTTCGCCGATCTTGAGAATCTCGAGCGGCCGGTCGGGTTCCTCCTCGACGAAGGCATTGACCCCGACCACGGCGCGAGTGCCACTGTCCATCTCGTCCTGGAACCGCGAGGCCGACGAGGCGATCTGTCGCTGGAACCAGCCCTTTTCGATGGCCGCCACGACGCCGCCATGGGCGTCGATCTCGGCAAAGAGCCCCTCGGCCTCGCGTTCCATCGTGTCGGTTAGGGCTTCGACGTACCAGGAGCCACCGAGCGGATCGGCCACGTTGGGGACGCCGGTCTCGTACGCCAGGATCTGCTGGGTCCGGAGCGCCACGCGGACCGATTCCTCGGTCGGGAGGGCCAGGGTCTCGTCGAGCGCATTGGTGTGGAGCGACTGCGTGCCGCCAAGCACCGCTGCCAGGGCCTGATAGGCCACCCGGACCACGTTGTTCATCGGCTGCTGGGCGGTGAGGCTCACGCCGGCGGTCTGGCAGTGGAACCGCATCTTCCAGCTCCGCTCGTCGGTGGCGCCGTATTTCTCCTTGAGGCGACGGGCCCAGATCCGGCGGGCCGCTCGCATCTTGGCGATCTCCTCGAAGAAATCGTTATGCACGTCCCAGAAGAACGAGAGCCGGGGAGCAAAACTGTCGACCGGTAGGCCGCGGGCCACCCCGTGCTCGATGTAGCTGAAGCCGTTGGCAAGCGTGAACGCCAGTTCCTGGGTGGCGGTGGCGCCCGCTTCGCGGATGTGATAGCCGGAGATCGAGATGGTGTTCCACTTCGGGGTGTGGGTCGACCCCCACTCGAACATGTCGACGATGATCTTGAGCGCGTCTTCGACCGGGTAGATCCAGGCGTGTTGCGCCTGATACTCCTTCAGCATGTCGTTCTGGACGGTGCCTTGGAGCTGGCGGATGTCGACGCCCTGCTTTTCGGCCGCGGCGACGTAGAAGCACCAGAGCATGGCCGCCGGGCCGTTGATGGTCATCGAGGTCGAGACCTGATCGAGCGGGATCCCGTCGAAGAGCGTCTCCATGTCGGCCAGGCTCGAAATCGCGACCCCGCACTTGCCGACCTCGCCCTCGGAGCGGGGGTGGTCGGAGTCGTAGCCCATCAGGGTCGGAAAGTCGAACGCCACCGAGAGCCCGGTCTGGCCGCGCTCGAGGAGGAACTTGTAGCGGGCGTTGGTGTCGTGGGCGGTCCCGAAGCCCGCGAACTGCCGCATGGTCCAGAGCTTCCCGCGGTACATCGTCGGGTGGACCCCGCGAGTGAACGGGAAGTTCCCGGGCAACTCGGTGCCGCCCAGGGTGTCGACCAGGTCGACCGGGGTGTACACCGGTTCCACCGAGCGGCCGGAGATCGAAGTGAAGTTGCCCTCGCGGAGCGGCAGCTTGCCGTAGGCGGCGCGCCAGGCGGCCACCTCTCGGCGAAGCGCCTCGAGTTCCGCGGTGGTGGCCGGCGACATGGTGCCGGGCTTTCCGTTCCCTGGGGTCATCGTCGTGCTCCTGTTCTGATCCCGTCCACGACCGAGGCGGCCACCTGATAGGGGCTGGTCCGCCCCGCCGCCATCTCGTCGAGCTGCCCCTCAATGATCGCTTCCGCGCCCGATTCGTTCCAGAGCCAGCGGTCGACGGCCCGGCTGACCACCTCCCGGGTCCGTTCCAGAAGCCGGCGCCGGCGCCGCTCGGCGAGTTCGTCGCTGGCGGTCATGAAATCCCAATGGCGGTCGAGCGCCGTCTGGATCGGCCCGATCCCTTCGCCGAGGCTGGCCGTGGCCAGCAGCACCGGATGCTCCCAGCCCGGCTTCCCGTTGCTCTCGCCCTGTGGCGGCAGCGCCGCGCCCGAGCGTTTCAGGGAGACCCCGTGGTGGGCCTTGATCCGGCGGAAGGCGTTGCCTTTCCGGATCCCCAGCGTCACGTCGATCTCGTGCTGCAATTTCTCGGCCCCGGGCCGGTCCGCCTTGTTGATGACGAACAGGTCGGCGATTTCCATGACCCCGGACTTGAGGGTCTGGATCCCGTCGCCGGATTCCGGCACCAGCACCAGGATGGTCGAATCGGCCATCTTGGCCCCGGCGAGCTCGGATTGTC
>CADEGB010000200.1:2140-8184 GCA_902826755.1 uncultured Gemmatimonadota bacterium | reverse complement strand
TTCATCCCCCACGCGGCGTCGCTGCGTCAGGCTTTCGCCCATTGCGCAATATTCCCCACTGCTGCCTCCCGTAGGAGTCTGGGCCGTGTCTCAGTCCCAATGTGGCTGGTCATCCTCTCGGACCAGCTACCCGTCGTAGCCTTGGTGAGCCGTTACCTCACCAACTAGCTGATAGGCCGCGAGGCGCCCCATCGGTGCATTGCTGCTTTCACCCCCAGGTGATGCCACCCGAAGGTCGTACGCGGTATTACCCGGCCGTTGGGCCGGCTATCCCCCGCCGATGGCTACGTTCCTCACGTGTTACGCACCCGTTCGCCACTGAACCATTGCTGGTTCCGTTCGACTTGCATGTGTTAGGCACGCCGCCAGCGTTCGTCCTGAGCCAGGATCAAACTCTCCAATGAGAATTCGAAATAGCTCTTGAACCGAACGACTGGTAAAGATTATTCAATCGTCGGAATCACAATTATACGAGATTTGAAAACCCATCCCCGCATCAGGCCTCGCGAGCCGTGACACGGATCAAAGGGTCCGCACTTCTCTCTCGACCATTCCCATCACTTTTCAAAGAGCAGTCCCGATTTGCCGGGAGCCCACAATCATAAACCGTGAGCCACCCAACGTCAAGGCCCGGTCACGCCACCTCAACTCCATGTCCCTTCGGGAGTTGCCGCCGAACCTCAATACGGGGACGGCGAAAATAGAGACTTTGCCCCCGTAACGCAACTCCTCCGACCGATCCCACCGGCGGCCGCCGGCGAACCAACCGTCAGCCGAACACCCAAACGGCTATCCCTCATTAACTTACCAGAATACCATGCGCTTCCCCGCCATCCAGAGGACCGCCCTGTTGGCCACTCAGGCCGCTCGCCGGTTCCCAACGGTCATTTTGGCGGCCCTCATCGCCACCTGGGCCGCCGTCGTCCTGATCGGCCCGGGTGGTCAGCCGACGGCCGAAAACGTGCTCCTGGCCTCGATGCTGGGATTCCCCCTTCTGGCCGGCTTGACCTTGGTCGGGGAACGCCTGGCTCCCGCCGGGTGGCCAAGGCGACTGCCACCGATCCTCGGGCTCGGGCTCCTGGCCCTGTTTCTCGGGCTGGCCCAAGGCGCCCCCGGCGACCAGCGGGCCGCCCGCTTCATGGCCTGGGGCCTGACCTTCCACCTCGTCGCCGCCACCGGACCCTTCCTGGCGGTCGGAACCGGCCGCGGGTTCTGGCAATACAACCGGCTCCTGTTGCAGCGGTTCCTGCTGGCCGCGATCTACTCCGCCGTCCTGTTCGTTGGACTCGCGTTGGCACTCGCTGCCATCGACCGCCTCCTCGGTGTCGACATCGACAACGACACCTATCTGCACCTGTTCGCGGTCCTGACTCTGCTCTTCAACACCTGGTTCTTTCTCGGCGGCGTTCCCAAAGACCTTCGCCAGCTCGACCACCGCGACGACTTCCCGGTCGGCCTCCGCGTCTTCGCCCAGTATCTCCTGGTGCCCTTGGTCACGGTCTATCTGGCCATCGTGATCCTCTACCTGGGCCGGGTGGTCGTCACCAGAAGCTGGCCCAGCGGCTGGATCGGCTACCTCGTCTCCGGTTTGGCCGTGACCGGCACGCTCGCGCTCCTCCTGGTGCACCCCGTCCGCGAACGCCCGACCGAGCGTTGGGTCAACCAATACGCTCGGTGGTATTTCGTGGTGATGATCCCCGCGCTGGTCATGGCGCTGCTCGCGGTCGGGCAGCGAATCGGCCAGTACGGGGTCACCGAGCCGCGGTACACCCTGGCCGTGCTGGCCGGGTGGCTGCTGCTCATCTCGGCCTACTTCGCGGTGACCCGATCGCGGTCGATCAAGCTCATTCCAGTGTCCCTGCTCGTCGTTTCGGCGCTATCGCTGTTCGGACCCTGGGGCATGTTCGCGACGAGCCGGCGCAGCCAGGAAGGCCGGCTCCACGAGCTGTTTTCCCGCAACGGCATGATCACCGCCGAGGGAGGCCCGATTCGGCCGCCCGTCGCCGAGGCAACGGTTGAGGACCTCCGCGAGATCCGGGCGGTCCTCCGGTACCTCGAGCGCAAACACGGCGCCCGACGGGTGGCCGTTGCCGTTGGGGTGCCGCCCGATTCGGCGGCCGCCTGGGCCGGGCACGGCGACGCGGTCAGCCGCGGCCTGGGGCGAATCGGGGTGGCCGAGTTCGAGGTCGGTACGACCGCCGACGCGCCGATGGGAACCTTCCACCGATCGGGTGACGATGGGTCGCCCTCAGCGGGGGTCGACCTCGGCGGCAACGGGCGACTCTACGCCGACCGGCCGTTGTTGGTCCCGTTCCGACTGCGCTTCGGGACCGACACCCTCCGGTTTCAGCCCACGATGTCCACCGGGTCCATCGCGATCTGGCAGGCCGATTCCCTCCTTGCCACCGTGCCGTTAGGCGACGCGATGTTCCCCCTGTTGACCGGCCCTGAGCCGGCCCGGCCGCCGACCAGCCATCCCGAGCCGGTCCTGGTGGAGGCGCGCGGCGGCCGGTACCGATTCCAGATTCTGGTGAACTGGATGCAGTGGCCGCTCCAACCGGGTGATTCCCTTTCTCGCACGGCCACCGGCTCGGTGGTGGTGAGCGTACCATGAGCACCGGAACGTTCGTTCCCAAACTGTTCACGACCCTCCGGGGCTACGACCGGGCCCAATTCAGCGCGGATCTGGTGGCGGGCCTGATCGTCGGCGTGGTGGCCCTGCCCCTCTGCATCGCGTTCGCCATCGCCAGCGGGGTCACCCCCGAGCGGGGTCTCTACACCGGGATCGTGGCGGGGTTCGTGATTTCGGCTCTGGGTGGATCCCGCGTGCAGATCGGCGGGCCGACCGGCGCCTTCGTCGTGATCGTGGCCGGCATCGTCGGCCGGTACGGGGTCGACGGCCTGATCGTCGCGACGTTGATGGCCGGCTTCGTGCTGGTGGCCATCGGCGCCCTCAAGCTTGGTGGGGTGATCAAGTACATCCCGTTTCCCGTCACCACCGGGTTCACCGCCGGGATCGCGTTGATCATCTTCTCGCAACAGGTCAAGGACCTGCTCGGCCTCCAGATCGAGAACGTGCCGGCCGAGTTCTTCGGGAAGTGGATCAGCTACGGCCAACATTTCGGAACCGGCAGCATCGCGACCGCGGCGCTCTCGGCCGGGACCCTGCTGATTCTGACCCAGTGGCCCCGGATCTCGACCAAGATCCCCTCGCCGTTCGTGGCGCTGATCCTCGGCACCGCCGTGGTCCAGCTCTTCCACCTCCCCGTCGAGACGATCGGATCCCGGTTCGGGGTCATCGACGCGTCGCTCCCGAGTCCCCATTGGCCGGCCGTCACGGAGCGGATGTTGGTCGACCTGGCCGGACCCGCCCTCACGATCGCGCTCCTCGGCGCGATCGAGTCACTCCTGTCGGCCGTGGTGGCGGACGGCATGATCGGAGGCCGTCACCGAAGCAACATGGAGCTGGTCGCGCAGGGCGTCGCGAACATCGCTTCGCCGCTCTTTGGGGGGATCCCGGCCACCGGGGCCATTGCCCGGACCGCGACCAACGTCAAGAACGGGGGCCGGACGCCGGTGGCAGGTCTGATCCACGCCGCCACGCTCTTGGCCATCACGCTTTTTGCCGGGAAATACGCCGCCCTGATCCCGATGGCCACGCTGGCCTCGATCCTGGTCGTCGTGGCCTACCACATGAGTGAATGGCGGACCGTGCGGGCCGAGATCCGGGGCGCCCCGCGGACCGACGTCGCCGTGATGTTGACGACCTTCGGCCTCACGGTGGTGGTCGATCTCACCGTGGCGATCGCGGTCGGGATGGTGTTGTCCGCCTTCCTCTTCATGAAGCGGATGGCGGAGACCACGTCGGTGGCGGCCATCTCCGCGGGGCTCCGCGACGAGCCGGAGTCGGCCACTGAGGCCACCAAACGGGCCCGCCACGGCCGGGTCCCCCGCGACGTCGAAGTGTACGACGTCAACGGGCCGTTCTTCTTCGGGGCGGCCGAGGCGTTCAAGGACGCGCTCCGTCAGGTCCATTGGAAGCCCCGCGCCCTCATCCTCGACATGGAGGACGTTCCGGTCATCGACTCGACCGGACTCCGAGCACTCACCGAGGTGATCCGGCAGTCTCGGAAAGAAGGGATCCGGGTCTTGCTCTGCGACCTGACCCCCGCGGTCCGGACCACGCTGCGGAGTTCGGAGGCCGCCGCGCTGTTCGGTCCGGGTGACCTCGAACTGACGTTCGACGCCGCCCTCGGCGCGGTGGGCGGCACCGGCGAACACCCGACGGTCCCATCGGTATGACGCCGCTCGACCTCGGTGGCCTGTCCCGGGCCGAGTTCGCGCGGCTGGTGGCGCTGTTGGCCCGTCAATTCGGATCGGATCGGCTCCAGCAGGCGGAAGATGCCGTCCAGGACGCGTTCGCCGCCGCGGTTCGGCTCTGGGGAACCCAGGGCGAGCCGGCCGATCCACGGGCCTGGCTCTACCGCGCGGCCAGAAACCGGCTGATCGACCAACTCCGCCGGCGAGAGCCCGACCCGATCGACCCCGACGCGGCGGCCGCGCCCGCGGCCGACCCGGACGGATCGGGCGACGCCGAGTTGCGACTGATCCTGCTCTGCTGTCACCCGGCGCTGACCCCCGAATCGCAGGTGGCGTTGACCTTGAAGGTGGCGGCCGGCTTCTCGGTGGCCGAGATCGGCCGGCTGCTTCGCGCGGGAGACGACGCCGTGGACCAGCGGTTGGTGCGGGCCAAGCGCGCGCTCCGGGCTGCGGGAGCCGACTTCGAGATCGGGGCCAGCGAAATGGCGCGCCGCGCCGTCACCGCGCGAGAGGTGCTCTACGGGATGTTCAGCGAGGGTTACGCATCGGTCACCGCGGAATCGGGGCTCCGGCCGGAGCTCTGCTTCGAAGCACTGCGGCTGGCTCAGGTGATGTTGAGCGATCCGTCCACCAGGACCCCGGACGGCGAAGCGTTGGCCTCGCTGTTTGCCTTCCAGGCCTCCCGCCTTGCCTCGCGCCACGACGACGAGGGCGAGTTCCTTTCACTCAGAGACCAGAATCGCCAGCGGTGGGACCGGACGCTCATCGCGGCCGGGCTCGAACACCTGCGGCGATCGATGGGGTCGGAACTGACCCGCTATCACGTCGAAGCCGAGATCGCGTCGTGCCACGCGACCGCGGCCCGATACCCTGAAACCGATTGGGGCCGGATCGTTGCGCTCTACGACCTGTTGCTGTCACGGTGGCCGACACCCGCGGCCTGGCTCAGCCGCGCGGTCGCGATCGGTGAACGGGATGGGCCGGACGCGGGGCTGGCCGCCCTCGACGCCCTGGCGGAGGGGGCCGACCTGGAGTGGGCGTACCACGCCGCCGCCGCGGACCTGGCGAGCCGGCTGGGTCAGACGGACCGAGCACTGAGACACGCCCAGCGGGGCCGAGCGTTGGGTCGGGCACCCGGGGTGCAACGGCACTTCGACCGACTCTGCCTCGACCTGGCACCGGGCGGGGCCGCCCGGCTGGCCCCGCCGGGCCATGTCGGAAACAGCCCCGATGATCCGTCATAGGTTCGAGCGGCCGCTGAGTCGCGATACCCGATGACCCCGAGGAGATCGTCATGGCGCAGTACGTGATGCTGTTGTGGGAGAACCCGAGCGCGTTCGTCGACGCTTCACCGGCCGAGATGCAGGCGGTGATCCAGGAGTACGTGGCATGGCGGCAACGGATGGGAGCCGCCGGTAAAGTGACCGGTGGGCTCAAGCTGACGGATGACGGCGGGAAACGGCTCAAGGGTGGGACGGTCCAGGACGGCCCGTACGCCGAGGCCCACGAAGTGATCGGCGGCCTGTTTCAGATCGACGCCACCGACTACGCCGACGCGGTGGCGGTCGCCTCGAGTTGCCCTCACCTCCGGAACGGATGGATCGAACTGCGAGAGGTCGAACCCACGTGAGGTGGCCGGTCTGGCTGATCGGCGCACTCGTCGGGGCCGGTGGTCAGGCACCGCGCCCCGGCGAGGGCCTGGTCGCCGGGATGGTCCTGGAGTA
>CADEGB010000200.1:0-2040 GCA_902826755.1 uncultured Gemmatimonadota bacterium | reverse complement strand
ATCAGCGGAGCGGCCGTTCCGGTGGTGGTCACCACGGTCACCACCTTCGACAGCGCGGGGGTGGCCCGGCGCCGACTCCGGGAGCGATACGCCATCGGACTGACGACGGCCACCTGGGGCCGATTCGAAGCCATGGACGCCGGGTCCCCGTCCGGCTGGACGACCCAGCAGGAGTTTCGCCTCGTGGCGATCCGGCGCTGACCCGCCGGGTCAGTGCCGGTCGGCCTCGGCGGCAGCGTCGAGGTCGAACCGGGGGATGAAAGCCCGGAAGGTGGAGCCGTCGTCCCGGACGAACTGGTAGTGCCCCTCCATGAAGCCACTTGGGCTCTTGAGGATGCAGTAACTCTGGTACTGGTGGACCCGGCCAGGCTCGATCCGGGGCTGCTCCCCGACGACCCCCTCGCCTTCGACCTCATGGTCCTCCCCGAGGCCGACCGAATCGTGGATCCGCCAGAGCCGAGTCAACAGCTGAGCCGGCAGCTGGCCGACGTTCTCGATCCGGACCGTGTAGGCGAAGACGAAATGGCCCAATGACGGCCGGGATTGACCCGGCAAGAACGTCGGCCGAACCGTGATCCGGATGCCGTCGGTGATGCGGTAGTAGTAGGCGGGCATTCGTCTGGTCAGTCCACGTCCTCGTCGGTATCGGCAGCGGGTTGCCGGGGTTCGGGCTTGCTCAGCAATGTGCGAAGGGTTGCCCGTTCGCGAAAGTGCGGAGTGACGGTCACGATCGCCACGAGCAGCTGAGACAAACCTTCCTGTCTCAGCGGCCAACCAGTTGCAATAGAAGTACCTACGTTGCCAACCACGCCCGGGTCATCCGGGCCCGGAACGCCGCGTCAAAAGGCCGGCCCCGGCCGGCCTCCAGGTTGTCCTCGGCGTGACGGGGGTTGCCGGTCCCCGGAATAGCGCAGGTGACCTCGGGGTGGGCCAGGACCCAGCCGAGGAAGAAATGGGCCCACGACCTGATGCCGGCTTCGGTGGCCCACGCCGGGAGAGGTTTACCCCGAACCCGGCTCAACCCCGTGCCGCCACCGAATGGCCGATTGACAAGGACCGCGACGCCTCGATCAGCGGCAACCGGAAGCAGGCGTTCGGCGGCCTCGGGCTCGGTCAGGGACAGGTTGATCTGGACGAAGTCGACGGGTTCGCGGCGAATCAGATCGGCCAGTTCGGTGTGGGCGGCCGCCTGATAGTGGGTCAACCCGAGATACCGGATCCGGCCCGCATCCTTCCGCTTCCGGAGGGTGACGAGGTGGGTCTTCCAGTCGACCAGGTTATGGATCTGAACCAGATCCGGCCGGGGCGTCTCGAGCTTGGTGGACGACTCGTCCAGCTGCTCCGTTCCCTGTCGCTCGCCGGTGGTCCAGACCTTGGTGGCGACGAAGAGGCGGCCGTGGAGCCGTTCCCGGCTCAGGAGCGAGCCGAGGACCGACTCCGAACTGCCGTACATCGGAGAGGTGTCGACCACGGCCCTGCCGACGGCGGCATAGGCTCGAAGAACGAGCGCCAGGTCGGCCCGACGGGCCTCGGCGGCCCCGACGTCGAAGGTCTGCCAGGTGCCGAGCCCGACGCGGGGGATTCGCTCCCCGGTGGAGGGAATCGGAGCCTCCTGTACCGGCCGCGGCTGCTCGGCCGCCGTCATCCGGGGTACGAAGGCGGCACCGGCCGCCGCCTGAATGAGCGCGCGTCGATCCATGGAGGCGGCCCCAGCCGGTTCGTCAGGGCGTCAGTTCGCGGCGCCGTGGTTCGAGGCGAACGATCCAGAGGCCGTTGTACATGTCGTTGACATAGGCCAACCCATCCTTGGGGTTGACGACGACGCCCCAAGTCATGGCCGTGTTCTGGACCTTCCCGTCCATATCCGCGGTGTTGACGTGGACCATCTCGCGACCCTGGGCCCGGAGGTCGCCCTTGAGTTCGCCGGACACGTCGAAGGCGCGGAAGCCGGCGTTGTAGGCGCCCATGTAGAGCGTGTCGCCCGCCACCCAGACGTTGTGGACGCCGCCGTATTCGGGCTCGTACCAGGCAACCGACTTC
>CADEGB010000199.1 GCA_902826755.1 uncultured Gemmatimonadota bacterium | reverse complement strand
GAAGAGCTTTGCCCTGATCATCGATCAGGCCTCCTACCTCTTCCCCGACGGCGAACCGGGTCGGATGTCGTTCCAGGGCTCGGCCCTGCTGGTGACGCTCCTCAACTGGGCCCAGAGTCCGCATCTCAAGCGCCTCAACATGGCGTTTGTGTTGATCGACGAGCGGCTGACCGATCTCAGCGGGCGGCTCGCGTCGAACCCGCATGTCGCCACGCTCGAGGTGCCACTCCCGGAGGTCGAGGAGCGGCGGCGCTACGTCGAGGCTGTCGTGGGCGACCGGCCAGTGGCCGCCTTCTCGGATTACTCGATCGACGAACTGGCTCGGCTCACGGCCGGGATTACCCTGGCCGACATCGGGGTGCTCCTCCAGACGGCCCGGGAGTCGGCCCGCCTCGATCAGAAGGTCTTCCGCGACCTCAAGAAGCGCTTGATCGAGCGCCATTGTCAGGGGCTCCTCGAGTTCGTCGAGCCCAAGTGGGGCCTCGACATCGTGATCGGACATGAGCCGGTCAAGCGGCGCCTGGCGGAAGACGCGGCCCTGCTCAAGCAGGGAGCGCTCGATACGTTGCCGATGGGCTATCTGATCTGCGGCCCGGTCGGCACCGGAAAGACATTTCTGGCCCAGTGCACCGCGGGCGCCATCGGGGCACCTTGCGTCACCCTCAAGAACTTCCGCTCCAAGTACGTCGGCGAAACCGAGGGCAACCTGGAGCGGGTCCTGTCGGTGCTGCGGGCCATGGGGCCCGTCATGGTCATCGTTGACGAGGCCGACGCCGCGCTCGGCGACCGGGACTCCGAGGGAGACTCGGGCACCTCGAGCCGGGTCTTCGGGATGATCGCCACGCAGATGGGCGACACCCGCTACCGCGGCAAGATTCTCTGGATGCTCCTGACGGCGCGGCCCGACCTCCTCCCGATCGACCTCAAACGTCAGGGCAGGGCGGAGGTCCACATTCCGCTCTTCTATCCGCACGAGGAATCAGAGCTCAGGGACCTGTTCGTGGCGATGGCCCGGAAGCTCGGCACCGCGCTCGACCCCGCCAGCGTGCCACCCATCAAGGAAGTTGGCAAGCTGTCGGGCGCCGACGTGGAGGGGATCGTGGGGCGGGCCTGGCGGGCGTCGCTGATCGCCGGCGAGAAGGCGGTGACCCGCACGTCCCTCGAAGCCGTGCTGGCCGACTTCCTGCCCTCGACCCAGGGCCTCGAGAAAGAGCTGCAGGAAACGGCCGCCATCCTGGAGTGCACCGATCGGGCGTTCCTCCTCCCACACCATCGGGAGATCGTCGACCAGGAGGGCGGCCGAGCCCGGCTGCAGGAGCGGCTGACCCAGCTCAAGATGCTGGTCGAGCGACTCTAGGGGCGCCCATGGCCGTGTCGCCGTCGTTCCGATCGTTCGTCGTCGAGCAGCTCGGTGGTGAGCGGACTGTCCAGGCTCGGCCGATGTTTGGCGGAGTCGGCCTCCGGATGGGCGATGCCTTCTTCGGCTTGATCGACGACGACACCCTCTTTCTCAAGGTCGACGACGCGACCCGCCCGGAGTACGAGCGGCGGGGATGCCGGGCCTTCGACCCGTTCAAGAACGGTCAGGTCATGCGGGGCTATTACGAGGTCCCGGCCGAGGTGATCGACGACCGGGAGGTGCTGACCGCGTGGCGGGATCAGTCGGTGGGGGTGGCCCGCGCGAGCCGGAAGCGGGCCAAGCCGGCAAGCGGCAAGCCGAAGAAGCGGCCCCCGCCAAGGCGCTGAGGCTCGGTCAGGTTCGGACTCAACCCCGGGGTTCGACGATGGTGAGCAGCCGCTTCGGCGTCTCCACCAGGATCGCGTCGATCTCGTCCGCGGTAAGCCCTCGTTGTTCGAGGCCCGGGATGATCCGCTCAAACAGGGTCGGATAGCCACCCCCACCGAACTTCATCAGGCCCTGCCGGAAGCAAAGATCCAGCGATACGAGCACCTGGTGCCCGTAGCCCGCGCGGACCGCCCACGCCACCCGGTCGAGCAGTTGATCGAACGGGCCGATGTCCCGGCCGCCATAGCGCTGGAGCTGATAGTCGATCTGGAGCGTGACGCCCCGTGCAAAGGCCTCCCGCGCCAGGGCCTCGTCGAGGAGGACCAGGTCCGCGTGGCCCACCACCACTCGCCTCAAATCCGCCCCTTCCGCGGCGATCACGTCGAGGTATGCGATCCAGGGGTCGGGCGCGTGGAGGGTCAGCGCCGCCCCGGTCCGACGACTGGCCCGCGCGGCGGCCCGAAGGACTTTGATCTCCTCGGCATCGTACACGTGCTCGGCCGTGGCCCCGCCAGCTCGGATCCGATCCTGGACGGCTTGGCGCCGGGCCACGATGACGGAGTCGGGGACGATCGTTCCGGGCGGGTCCGGAAGCCGGAGCCCGGCCGCGTCGATCGGAATCTCGCCGATGATGCCGGCGCGGATGCCGGTGGCGCCGACGCCGGTGGTCAGTTCGGTCACCATCTGGTCGGCGAGGTCATCCACCGATCGGCGCGCCAGGTCGGGGGGATGGAACATCCATCGATACCATCCGGTTCCCATCACCACCGGGACACCCGATCGCTCCGACAGGGCCCGAATGACGACGGGGTCCCGCCCGATGCCGATCGTCGTCACATCCACCACCGACCCGCCGCCCGCGGTCCGGAACGCTTCGAGTTCCTGAGCCGCGGCCTCCCGGTCGTCGAGGACGAATTGCGACTTGGTAAGCCAGCCGCGACCCAATCCGTCGAGCATGGTCGGTTCGAGATTGGGCGCGTCCCAGAAGGCGGTTTGCTCCGCCGTCCGGGGCATCCGGAAGTACCGGCCCGTTTCCTGGAACCGGCGGACGAAGGCGCTGGTGAGCGGGCCGTGTCCGCGGTAGCCGGTCGGCACGTCCGGCAGCAGCATGTCGCTGGCCAGGTGTTCGTGCATCAGCACGATGCCGAGTTGGGACGGATCGATGGGACCACGCACCGTCATGATGCGGCCCGCGAGGGTCCGCGTGGCCCCAGACGCCGTGGCGGCAGCGTCCGGTCGAGGCGCCGCCACCGCGCCGAGCGCCATGGCGACGACTGCCCCCGGGGCTGCCAGCGTGACGACCAACCGCGCGGTGCGCCCGGCGGGCTGGGTCGCCAGCCTGAACCAGCGCCTCAGGGCGCGACGCCTTTCTTGTCGCCCCAGAGGAGTTGCCGCTCCCGTTCCTCGAACCGGTCGATCTCGTCCCGGGCATTGCTGGTCGTCAGCAGCGAGACGACGGCGCCGACCAGGAACGACAGCGGAATCGTCACCAGGGCGGGGTTCTTGAGCGGGAACAGCGCCGAGTCGCGGTGGAGGATGTCGATCTGGATCGTGGGCGACAGGTAGATGAGCACCAGCGTCGTGGCGGTCCCGACGATCATGCTGGCCAGGAGGCCCGTGGTGGTGGCTCGACGCCAGAACATCGCGAGGACCAGGGCGGGGAAGTTGCCGCTGGCGGCGATCGCGAATGCCAGGGACACCATGAACGCCACGTTCTGGCCCTTGAAGGTGATCCCCAGCGCCACCGCCACCACGCCGAGCAGGATCGTCGCGAACCGCGCGATCCGAAGCTGCTCGTCGCCGCCGGCGTGCCCGCCGCGGAACACGTTGACCCACAGATCGTGCGACAGCGCCGCGGCCCCCGACAGCGTGAGCCCCGCCACCACCGCCAGGATCGTCGCGAACGCCACCGCCGCGATGAAGCCGAGAAACGGGGTACCTCCCAACACTTCGGCCAGGAGCGGCGCGGCCATGTTGCCACCCTTGTCCACCGCCCGGATCGCGTCGGGGCCGACCAGAACCATGGCCCCGAAGCCGAGAATGAAGGTGAGCAGGTAGAACCCGCCGATCAGGCCGGTGGCGTAGAACACCGATTTACGGGCCGCCTGCGCGTCCGGCACCGTGAAGAACCGCATCAGGATGTGGGGCAGGCCAGCGGTGCCGAACATCAGGGCCATCCCGAGGGAAATGGCGTCCCACGGGTTCGCCACCTGCTTGCCGGGCGCGAGGACCGCGTCGCCATACCGCTCGGCCGCCGCCGCGAACAGGGCGGTAGGACTCATCCCGAACCGGGCCAGCACCAGCACCGCGAGCAGGAACGCCCCGGACAGGAGCAGGACTGCTTTGACGATCTGGACCCAGGTGGTGGCGATCATCCCCCCGAACAGGACGTAGAGGATCATCACCGCGCCGACCAGGACGATGGCGGTCTCGTAGGTCAGGCCGAACATCAGCTTGATCAGCCCGCCCGCGCCCACCATCTGCGCGATCAGATAGAACGTGACCGTGGCGAGGGTCCCGATGGCGCCCGCGATCCGGATCGGCTTCTGGCGCCGATGGAGCGCCACCACGTCGGCAAAGGTGTAGCGCCCGAGATTCCGGAGCGGCTCGGCGATCAGGAACAGGACCACCGGCCAGCCGACTAGCCAGCCGGTCGAGTAAATCAGGCCGTCGAAGCCGGTGGTCGAGACGAGCCCGGCAATGCCGAGGAACGAGGCGGCGCTCATGTAGTCGCCGGCCAGGGCCCAGCCGTTCTGGCCGGCGCTGATCGAACGTCCGGCGGCGAAGAACTGTTCGGTGGTCTTGGTGAGCCGGGCGGCCCACCAGGTGATCCCGAGGGTGATGGAGATGAAGAGGAAGAAGAAGCCGATCGCGACCGGGTTGGTCTGGCCAATCGCCGTCTCGGGGGCCGCGGCCTGGAGCGCGATCATCGGCCGGCCTCCCCGCGGAGCCGCTCGAGTTCGGGATCGTAGCGCCGGTTGGCCCATCGGATGTAGGCCCAGGTGAGGAGCCAGGACGCCACGATGACGAGGGCGCCGACCAGGATGCCGAGGCTCAACCCTTCGGTGACGAGCCGGGCCATGAGGGGCTTGTTGAAGGCGATCAGGAGGATGAAGCCGAAGTAGATCACCACCATCAGGATGGTGAATCCGATCGCGACACGCCAGCGGGTCCGGGCCAGTGCCCGAAGAGATTCAGCCATGTGAGGTCTTGGGTGGGAGGGAGGACGGCGCTAACGTTACCCCGTCTCCCACGAGTGAGCAACGATTGCGCTGCCGGTTTGCGCTGCTCCTGACGGCCAGCGGCTTGGGCCCCGCCGCGGCCCAGACGCCGCCCGGAACGGACGTCTTCGTCGCCACCGTCACCGGTTCGGGCGGCGCCTGGCGGTTCGGTCCCGCGCGGAACCTGACGGCCCGTCAGGGGTACGACAACCAGCCGGCGTTCACGCCCGACGGTCGGGGGTTGCTGATCACCTCGGTCGGGCCGGGCGGACCCAACGGCACCACCCAGGCCGACATCGTCCGGGTCGACCCGACAACCGGCGCCCGCACCCCGCTCACCGAAACCCCTGAGAGCGAATACTCGGCCACGCCGATGCCTGGTGGCCGCGAGTTTGCCGTCATCCGGGTCGAAACCGATTCGACCCAGCGGCTTTGGGCATTTCCGTTGACCGGAGGCGCCCCACCGCGCCGGTTGCTCGAGCGGGTCAAACCAGTTGGATACCAGGCCTGGCTCGACGCCGGGTCGGTCGGACTCTTCGTGCTCGGTTCGCCCGCCACGCTCCAGGTGGCCGACCTTGCCTCGGGTCAGGCCCGGATCCTCCTGTCCGGCGTCGGGCGGGCCATTCACAAAGTGCCGGGGCGGCGGGCCCTCTCGATCACCCAACTGGTGGCCGACAAGACCTGGTGGATCATCGAAGTCGATCCGGCCTCCGCCGCCACCAAGCCGGTGGCTCGCCTCCTCGATGGGGCCGAGTACTACCTCTGGTTACCGGACGGGTCGCTCCTGTCGGCCAAGGACAACGTCCTCTATCGGCTGACGCCGGGACGGGATTCGACCTGGTCGGCGATCCATACCTTCCCGGGTGTGACCGGCATCAGTCGCCTTGCCCTCTCCCCGCGGGGCGACCGGCTCGCGTTCGTGGCCGACGACGGCAAGCCATGAGGTCCGCGCTGGCGCTGGTGGCCGTGACGCTGTCAGCCTGCGGGAAGAGCCCGGATGCCCGCCAGGCCATCGACTCGGTGGCGGCGGCCGACTCGATGACCACCCGGGAGCGACACGAGGCCCTGAGCCGCACGCCGATTCCCGGTGCCAGTGGCATTGGCCGGGCGCTCCAGGCGGCCGACAGCGCCTCCGCGCGGGTGCGGCAGCTCGACTCGATCGCGCCGTAGGAGCCCATGGCCAACCCCACGTCTCCTCTGCTGACGCTGTTCCTCGCGGCGATGGTGGCGCGCCCCGGCCTTGCTCAGAGGCCGGAACCAGCCCCGACCGTGCTGGTACCTGCCGCGGTGTTTGATGGGGACTCGCTCCGCCGTGGTCTCGAGGTCACCGTCCGGGGCGACCGGATCGTTGCCGTTGGCCCCCCGGGTGGGCGGCCCGCGGGCGCCCGCGTGGTAGACCTCCCGGGGCTGACGCTGTTGCCCGGCCTGATCGAAGGCCATTCCCACCTGTTGCTCCACCCGTACAACGAGACGCCGTGGGCGGATCAGGTCCTGCATGAGGCGTTGGCGCTCCGGGTTGCTCGGGCCACGGTCCACGCCCGCAGCACCCTACTGGCCGGCTGGACCACGGTGCGCGATCTCGGCACCGAGGGTGCCGACGTGGCTGATGTCGGTCTTCGGCAGGCCATCGACGAGGGTCTCATCCCAGGCCCCCGGATCCTCGCAACGACCCGGGCCATCGTGGCCACCGGAAGCTATGCTCCGAAGGGCTTCGATCCGCGCTGGCGGGTGCCGCAGGGTGCGGAAGAGGCGGACGGGGTCGAGGAACTGACCAAGGTTGTCCGGCGCCAGATTGGCGACGGCGCCGACTGGATCAAAGTCTACGCGGACTATCGCTGGGGGCCCCGGGGCGAAGCGCGGCCCACGTTCACGATCGAGGAACTGACCCGGATTGTCGCGGTGGCCGCCACCAGCGGCCGGCACGTCGTGGCCCACGCATCGACCGCCGAAGGCATGCGGCGCGCGGTCCTGGCCGGGGTCCGAACCATCGATCACGGTGACGGCGGGACCGACGAGGTGTTCCGACTGATGGCGGAGCGGGGCGTTGCCCTCTGCCCGACCGTTGCGGCGGGCGACGCCATTGCCCAGTATCGCGGGTGGAAACGTGGGGTCGACCCGGAGCCCGAAGACCTGGCCCGCAAACGGGCCAGCCTCCGCGCCGCCCTGGCCGCCGGCGTGATGATCTGCAACGGCAGCGACGTCGGCGTCTTCGGTCACGGCGACAATGCCCGCGAACTCGAGATCCTGGTCGATTATGGCATGACGCCGATGGCCGCGCTGAAGGCCGCCACGAGCGTCAACGCCGTGGCCCTCGACCTTCCCGATCGGGGCCGGGTCCGGGTCGGCCTCCTCGCCGACCTGATCGCCGTGACCGGAAACCCGACCGCGGACGTCGGGGCCCTCCGCCGGGTCCGCTTCGTGATGAAGGGCGGCGTCGTCGTGCGCCAGGAACCACTGGATCGTTAGGTACTTTTCTGTCTCTTCTTCCAGGATCGTCGATGCGTTTCCTCCTCGCCTCCGTTCCGCTCGCGCTGATGGCCACGGCGGCCACCGCCCAGACCATCACCCCGGCCGAGGTCCGCCGGGTCGACAGCATCTTTGCTCCGCTGGACGGGACCGGTCGACCCGGCTGCGCCGTCGGGGTCAGCCGGAACGGGGTCCCGGTCTACGCCCGCGGGTTCGGGATGGCCGACCTCCAGCACGGGGTGCCGATCACGCCGCAGTCGATCTTCCACGTGGCATCCGTCTCCAAGCAGTTCGCCGCCTTTGCGGTGGCCCTGCTGGCCCAGGACGGCAAGCTCTCGCTCGACGACGAGGTCCGGCGGTGGGTGCCGGAACTGCCGGACTACGGAACCCGGATCACGATCCGACACCTGATCTACCACACCAGCGGCATCCGGGACCAATGGGAACTGCTCGGCATGGCCGGGTGGCGCTATCCGGACGATCTCTTTACGCAGGACGACGTGCTCGACATCGTCAGCCGGCAGAAGGAACTCAACTTCCCCCCTGGCTCGGAGTGGGTCTACAGCAACTCCGGCTACACGCTGCTTGCGATCATCGCCAAGCGGGTGTCCGGAAAATCGCTCCGGGATTTCTCGCAGGAGCGGATCTTCGGCCCGCTGGCCATGGCCCGGACCCACGTCCACGACGACCACGCCGAGGTGGTCCCGGGCCGGACCTCGG
>CADEGB010000198.1 GCA_902826755.1 uncultured Gemmatimonadota bacterium | reverse complement strand
ATAGGTGGCGGTGCCGGCCGACGGAATCGCCGCCCGCTCCCGGACCCGGCCGGAGAACACCCGGTCTGGCAGCGCGTCGAGTCGGACCTCGGCCCGATCGCCGACCGCAATGGCGAGCGCGTCCCGATCCGACAGACCGGCTCGGAACACCGAGCCACCCGTCGTGCCCGCAAAGCGAAGCACGGGTTCGCCCGCGCCGACCACCGCGCCAGGATCGCGATGTACGCTCAGCACGATCCCGGCGACCGGCGCCACGATCACCGCGGTCCGGGCCGCGAATCGAGCGGCCTCGACCTGCGCGCGCGCGGTCAGCACCGCGGTCTCCGCGTCCTGCAGCATGCCAAGCGCAATGACCGAATCGGCGTGGAGCCGGCGGGCCCGGGCCACGTCCCGCTCCGCTTTCTCGAGCCCGGCCTCGGCGCCGCTCCGCTGCGCGCCGACCGCCTGCGGATCGAGGGTGGCGAGCACCGCGCCGCGGCCCACCCGCGCGCCAGCCCGGACGCTGACGTTGGCCAGCATCCCGGGCACGGTAAACGCCAGCTCGGTCTCGTTGATGGCGCCGAGCGTTCCGGTGGCGACGATGACGCGGGACACGGCCGAGTCCGCGACGGCCACGACCGTCACCGCCGGAGGCGCGTCGGGCGGGGGAGCGGCATTGGCGGCGCAGCCGGCAGCGAGCACCACCCAGATCATCGACGGGATTCGAACGGGCTTCATGGCTGACTCCTGACCGTGGTGGTGGTGGCGCGTGCCAGCGCCACCCGGGCCTCCGCCGCCTGGAAACGGGCGACGACGACCTCGACCTCGGCCGCGGTGGCGGCGGCCCGGGCCGAGACCAGTTCGAGATGGGTGGCGAGTCCTTCGTCCCAGCGGAGCCGGACCAATTCGGCGGTCCGGGTCGCCGCGGCGGCGCGATCGCGCGCCGGGATCAGCGCGGCGTCCGCCACCCGGAGCGCGTCCCAGGCTTCCTCGACCTCGAGCGCCAGCTGATCGCGCGCCTCCTCCCGCGCCAGCTCGGCGCGGCGGAGATCGAGCGCGGCCTCCGCCCGCCGCCGGCCGTTCCGCCCCGAGGTGAACGGAGTCCAGCGTCCCTGGACGGTGAGCTGGGTGAAATCCTGATCGCCGGTGAACCGCCACGAACTGCCCTGCCACCCGTAGTCGAGCGCCACCTGAACCGAGGGGAGAGAGGTGGCCAGGGCCGCGCGCCGGCCGGCGGTGGCCAGCGCCACCTGGGCTTCGGCCGACGCGAGTTCGGGTCGAAGGGCCTGCGCGGCGCGGGCTTCGGCGAGCGTGGCCGGCACGGTCAGCGCAAACGAGGAATCCGTCACCGGTGGGAGGGGCGCATCGAGCGGCCGACGCGCGAGTCGGTTCACCGCCCGATGCCCGGCGTCCCGGCCTCGCTCCGCCTCGAGCAGCCGTTGGGCGCCTTCGCTGCGTTCGGCGCGAGCCCGGAGCACCACGTCTGGGGCATCGACCCCGGCCGCGGCCCGTTGCTCGGCGGACCGCAGTTGCTCCTCGAGCGCCGAAAGGCCGGCCTGGCGAACCCGCACCAACTCGGCGGCGGTGGCGTGGCGGAGCAGGGCGGTGCGGACGGCCGCCACCACGTCGCGCTCCGTGGCCGTCAATCGTGCCGTCTGGGCGGCGCGGGTGGCGTCGGCCTGGCGGATGGCGGCGCCGATGGCGCCGTCGAACAGCGGCATGGCCACTCGGAACCGGGCGTCCTGAGACAACGGGAACCGGAACGACACGTCGGTGGGGAACTCGTTCCCGCCGGTGATCCGGTTGAGGGCCTCGAAGGCGGGGTTGATCAACGCTCCGATGTCGGCGCCGCCCTTTTGCTCCACCCACTGCGCCTCGAGCGACAGCGCCGGGAGATAGAGTCGGCGCGACCGGCCGAGGGCCAGCTGGTCCCGTTCGAGGGCCAGCGACTCGGCGGCGATCCCGCGGTGCGCCGCCACCGCCTCCCGGACGAACTGGTCGGCGGTGGCCTGCGCGGCCAGGGGTGCCGCGGCCAGGATGAGGGCAGCCACGAGGATACTCACTCGTGACTTAACAGTGTTAAGTGCGTGACGAAAAAAAGGGGCTGACCGGCTCATCGGGTGGGGGCTCCTTCCTGCATGCCGCGGAGCATTGCTCGAATCGAGCGCTCGGCGGAGATCAGTGGATCACGCCATTCGATCCAGGTTTGAGTGGCGAAAACGACGTCGAGGGCCACGATCCCGTGCACCACGCCCCAACCGATCTGGGCCACGCGCTCGGGGTCCTGGTAGTCGGGCCCGAACCGACCGGCGGCAATGGCCGCCGTGACCGCGGCGACCAGGATGTGATAGGCGTCCATTTCCGGGGTGGCCTCGAGGTCACGGGCCACCTCGGCCTCGATGGCCGCCGTCTTGCACCCGGGTGTCATGAACAACAGGCGATAGTGCTGCGGGTGGTCGAGCCCGAACCGCACGTACGTCATCCCGAGTTCGTGAATCCGCTCCACCGGGTCGGGCACTCGCTGGGCGCGCGCAAAGGCGGCCCCGAGCCGGCGGAGGTCCGTGACCATCAACTCGCGGAGGAGGGCGTCCTTGTCGGCAAAGTGATGGTAGATGGCGGGCGCCGAGGTGCCGACCCCGGCCGCGATGGCCCGCATGGTGGTCGATTCGATGCCTTGGGTGGCAAAGAGTTCGCGGGCCACGTCGAGGATCCGGGCCCTGGTGTCGACGGGTGTGGCTGGGCCAGTCATGGGCGTCAGCTTAACGGCGTTAATGTCGATCGTCAAGCCGGCCGGATTGAGCTTGGGATCGAGGCGTCAGCCGAGCCGCGCGGCCGAGGCGCGCCAGTAGTTCACCGCCCGGATGAGATCGTCGGGCCGCAGTGGTTTGGGCAGGAGGTCGTTCATCCCAACGCAGACGCATTCGGTCCACGTGTCCCGGCTCCCCTTGGCCGTGATGCCGAGGATCGGGACCTGTCGCATCAACTCGGTTTGCCGGATCCGGCGACTGGCTTCGTCCCCGTCCATGACGGGCATTTCCCAGTCCATCAGGATCAGGTCGAACCCCTCCTGGGCGTGGAGGTCGCAGGCCTCGCGGCCGTCGTTGGCCACGGTCACCACGCAGCCGATCTGCTCGAGGATCCGGCGCGCCACGATCTGGTTGACCCGCCCGTCGTCGACCACCAGGACTCGAAAGGAGAGCGGGCAGGTTTCGCCCTCGGCTTCGATGGGGAAGACCGGGATCTCGAGCCCGACGATTCGAGGGCCGGATCGGCCCAGCACCCGGCCACCCATCAACCGGGCCAAGGCATCGACCAGGGCCAGCCACAGACCCGGTCGACCGAACTGGCGCGGCAGCGTCGGGTCGCGCGACTCCGCGGCCGCAAGCGTCAGGGCGAGCGACTCGGGCAGGTCGGAGCCATCGAGGGTGATCTCGAACCCGAGGTGGGTCCCGTCGGCGATCCGCCGCGCTTCGGCCCGACAACGGACCGACTCCGCGGGCAAGTGCTCTAGCACCGCGGCCAGAGTCCGTTGGAGAGTTTGAGTCAGTCGGGCCGGGTCGGCCATGATCGTGTCCGGTACCGGGCCGACAGCCATCCGGTCGGCTGGAACGGCCGGTAGTTCCTGGTCGTCGATCGGGGCCCTGACGGACGCCAACAGGCCGGGGAGGTCCGTGGGCACGGCCTCCAACGGCATTCGCCCGCCGAGGATCTTGGCGAGGTCGGCAATGTCTCTCGAAAAGGTCACGAGGTCGCCCGAGCGTATCGCCTTGGGTATCGGCTGCCGTCTTCACGACTTGAGGGCTTGTCGGAGGCGCGCTGTACATGTACGATGTACATGTAATCATCCCGGGAGGTAGCCGATGTCGAGTACCAAAGGAACCCGGCAGGTTCGAGAGCCGGTCCAGGTGTATCTCGATCCGCCTGACGTCGGACTCCTCGATGAGTTGGTCCGGGCCACGGGCCTCGCCAAGGCGGAGTTGCTCCGCCGGGGCCTCAGGCGCCTCAGCGCCGACACCTTGGGGGACAAAGCGCCGGGCTGGTCCGTGGAGCGCCTGATCGGCATGGTCGACGATCCCGCGGCGCCAGCCGACCTGGCGGTGCAGCACGATCAATACCTGTACGGCAAGCCGAAACGTGGCCGGTCGCGCGTTCGCTGACACCAGCGGGCTCCTGGCGCTCGCCCATCGTCGCGATCAGTATCATCCGCGCGCGGTGGCGTTTGCGCGGAAGTTCCTGCGGGCGGGGGGGCGCTTCGTCTCGACGGCGCTGGTGGCGGCCGAGGTCCACGGGTTGCTCCTCTATCGGCTGGGCGCCGATCCGGCCCGGGCCGCGCTCGAGGCGCTCCTGGCCGATGTCGCGTTCGAGTGGGTTGCCGTCGACTCCGCCCTGATCGGGACGGCCGTCGGCGCCTGGCTCGAGAAATACCGAGACCAGCCGCTGACACTCTGCGACGGGGTCAGCTTCGAAGTCATGCGGCGGGCCCGGTTGGAACGGGCCTTCGCTTTCGATCGGCACTTCGAGGTGGTGGGATTCCAATTGGTCGGCTGACGGCCGACCCGACGTGGACTACGTGGGATTGCCCCAGGAGGGAATCGCCATGGCCGCCAAATTGGCCGGCGCCGAGCGGGTCACTGAAATCATCGCGTTGCTTCAGCCAGAGCCGCCGCGGAAGTGGCCCGAGTCCCTGACGGCGGCGGCCACGGCCGGCGATGTCGAGCGGATGTTGTTGTTTCTCGACCGCGGTTCCAGGCTCGAGGAACGGTCCGCCGGCTTTGCCAGTCCCCTCGTGGCGGCCTGCGCGGCCGGCCAGGCCGACGCCGTGCGTCTGCTGATTTCACGGGGCGCGGTGCTCGACCCGCCGGGCGCGCCGATCTCCCCGGCGCAGGACTGCCGGGGCCAACCCCGCCTCAAGGCTCCCGGTGGCCTCAAGCTGGTCGACTGCGCCCGCGGCCCTTTCGCGGCCGAGGTTCGCGGGTTGCTCGAACAACCGGTCGCGGCCAAACGCGGGCGCAAGGGTTCGGCTGCTACACCGAAAAGCCCCGCGTCTTGAGCGCGGCCAGGACACTGGGTCGCGCCATGCTCTCCGGCGGTTCGTTCCACTGATTGTAGGAGGGCGGTCGGGTGGCACCGGCGTCGAGCAGCAGATGGATGATCGCCGGGTAGTCCTCGTCGTTGGCCCGACTGGAAAAGCTGGACCCGTGGGCGCACCACGCGATCGGTGAGCTGCCGTAGCGAGAATCGCGCAAATCGACCGGCGCACCGGCCTCGAGCAGGAGGCGCGCCATCTCGACGCGGCCGTTCCAGGCGGCCCAATGCAGGGGCGTTCCGCCCCACTCGCCTTCCTGCGTCAGCGGCCAACCCAGCGATGTCATCAGTCGGACGGTGTCGAGGTCGCCGCGGGTTACCGCCAGGCCGAGGGCATCGCGTTCGCTGGGGCCGAGGGTCGCGAGGATTCCCGGGTTGGCCTCGACTAGCGAACGGGCGTCTTCGGCTCGGCCGCCGGCGCAGGCGGCGAGCAGTTGATCCACCGGGGTGAGGGTGGTGTCGGCGCCCGCGGCGGCCAGGCAGGTGGCGGCACTCTCGTGGCCGCCCCGAACAGCCAGACGGTACGCGGTCAGGCCGTCGTCGCGACGGGCGTCCACCGGAGCGCCCCGCGCCACCAGCGCGCGGACCACCTCCTCGTCATGGCCCACCGCCGCGGCCCGATGGAGCGGCGTCTCCCCGGCCTGCGGCTGGTCGGTGCGGCCACCGTAGCTCGGCACGCTCGGGTCGGCGCCGTGCTCGAGCAGCCACATCAACCCGCGCCTGGCCTTGGGGGTGATGGGGTTGTCGGGGGTATGAGCTGTCAGGAAATGGAGTGGGGTGTTGCCATGGCGAGCGGGCCCGCGGTTCAGGTCGGCTCCGAACTCGAGCAACAGCGCGAGGCAGTCTCGATGGTCCCGCTGCGCGGCGTGGTAGAGACTTTCCCCATCGGTCGGATGGGCGCCGCGTTCCAAGAGAAGCCGGGCCACCGCCACGTTGCCGCGGTCGCACGGGAAGTAGAGCGCCGGGGTGCGGTCGGACACGTGGGGACCGGCCTGGCAAGCCGTCACGTCGGCCCCGGCGTCGAGGAGGGCGCGCACGGTGGCGAGGTGCTGTTCCAAACTCACACCGAGCGCGCGTTTGAGTTCCTCGTGGACCGCGTAGAGCAGGGGCTCGAGCACCTCGGCCGACGCCGGCTGGGTGGCAAGCGAGGGGTCGGCCGCGAGCAACGCCTGGACCCGGTCGGCGTCTCCCACCGCCGCGGCGGTGAGGATGTTGTAGTCCGCGATGGCCGGGGTCGCCGCGAGGAGCGTCCGCGCCGTATCGGCGTCGTCGTTCCGCAGGGCTTTGAGGAACCGGGCCGCCTGGGTGTGGATCGGGTCGAGCCGCTCGTAGTACGTCTTGAGCGCCGCCCAGTTGAGGTGGCCGAGCTTGCGGGCCACGGCGTGCTGGACGTCGGCCAGCTGGATGGACTCGACCACCTCGGCGTCGCTCAGGGACGCGAGGCGCGGCAGCAGGTCTTGCAGCCCGCGGATGACGACCGTGTCGCCGGCGCGGGCCTGCTTGAGGAGGTGCTTGGCCTGGTGACGGAGCTGGTCGAGGGCGCGCGCATCACCGCCCCCTTGGGGTGCTTCGGGATTGGACATGCTACGATCTCCGTGATGCCCGGGTCCGCACCGCGGGGCTGGAGTTCGTAGGCCAGCGGCAAATTCCGCAATACGACAGGTGGGAGGCCCTTTCCGCGGACGGGAGGCGCCCTGCGCGCCGTGCCCTCATTTTCGGCGCGGCCGGGGTGCGGCGCAAGGGCCGCCTTGATGTCGTGGGTGGCCGGATCGAGCTAGAGCCGTTCAGTGGCCGCCGCCAGATCGCGCCCCGTGCCAAGGCCGAGCCCGCGGATCCGCCCATCCCTACCAATCAGATACACCGTGGCCGGATGGCCCACGTCACCGGTCAGCGTGTCTCGCTCGGTCCGGACGCGCCACGCCGCGAGGGTTGCCTGAACGTCAGCGATCGGGCCGCTCAACACGTGCTCGTTGGTCTCGAGCTTCCATCCTTCCGCAATGGCCGGCAGTCGACTCGGCGTGTCCCTCCAGGGATCGACCGTCACGATCAGGCTCACCGGGGCCTCGTCGGCCGCGTCGTCCGCCGCGGAACGGCGCCGGGCGGTCAGCACGCCCTGGACCTGAGCCGGGCACACGGTGGTGCAATGAGCAAAGGCAAAGGTGACGAGGACGGGGCGACCGATGAAGTCGGTTAGGCGGATGGGCTGCCCCTTCTGATCGGTCAGCGCCAACACGGGCGCTGGTCGATCGACCGGCGCTACGCTCCCGAACTCATTGGCGGCGAATCGCTCGGACGACCTGGCGCCCCTGACCCGCACGGTGGCCGCGGTGATGATCCCGATCAGGGCCAGGGCCGCCCATCCGATCTTGGTGCGGTGCAATCCGGCGGGAGTGCCTACCATGGCCAGAACCTCGAGGGGAGTTTGGGTCCCACGAAGCTAGGCGCGGGCCCTCCAACAGTTCATGATATTATCATGACGATATCCTAAAATCGGTCATCCGCCGAACGATCCGCTCGGCCTCGGCCTCCGCCTCCTCCCGCGAAGACGACGGAATCCCGAACCCCGCGGCGATGGCCCAGAGAATCACCTCCGAGGCGCTCGGATCCTCGAATCCCGGGAGGCCCAGTTCCTGAATCTCATAGGCGGCGTTGGCCGCAGAGATTTCGCCACGCGCGTAGCGCCGGAGAATCGGGTGGGTTCTGGGATCTGCCTCCCGAGGATTGGGTTCGATCAGCGACATGGTGGCCTCCGGCGTCAATCTACCGCGGATTTTGAACCCCGCCGAGGCTCGTTCTCGTAGGGGCGCGCCATGCCGGCTTACCCCTTGGACCCTCACCCCTGAGCCCGTGACCGCTCTTCGCCAGTTTGCCCGCAGCCATCCCGTCACCCTGTACCTCCTGCTGGTGTTCGGGCTTGGCGTCCCGCTCATGTTCCTCCCTCTCCTGGCGGCCCGCGGAGTGATACCGGGTGGCTCGCTCCCGGCCACGGTCGGGCTCGACACCGAACGCGCCGCGGCCCTGTTGCTCACCTGGTTTGCGCTCCTTCCGGCCGCGGTCATCGTCACCGCCCTCGAGGGCGGCCGGCCGGCGGTGGCCGCGCTGTTCCGTCGGATGGCCATCTGGCGGATCGGGGCGGGGTGGTGGGCG